>JBEDKT010000075.1:0-7447 GCA_041172025.1 Bacteroidota bacterium | reverse complement strand
GAAATAAGTACCGCCATAAAATGGTTTCCCGTCAGGCAATAAAAATATATTTAATGGCCAACCGCCCGATCCTGTCATCGCCTGTAATGCATCCATATAAATATGGTCAATATCTGGCCTTTCTTCCCTGTCTACTTTTACGTTTATAAAATGCGCATTCATGTATTCAGCCACCGTTACTGATTCAAAACTTTCTCTCTCCATTACATGACACCAATGACATGCAGCATAACCAATACTTAGTAAAATAGGTTTATCCTGTTCAACAGCTTTTTCAAAAATTAAGGGAGACCATGGCTGCCAATCAACTGGGTTGTGCGCATGCTGGAGTAAATAAGGACTTGACTCGTTAATTAGGCCATTGGTAAATAAAGATGCATTCATAGGAACGCAAATTAACTTATTTCTTTTTGCTTTGTTGCATAAGTAGTTGGTCTAATCCCGATATCATGCTAGGGGTTTGAGGACTAGGTACTTTTACATGTAATGTAAGCCCAGCGTCTTCAACAGCTTTGCAAGTATTAGATCCAAAAGCACAGATAGAAGTGCCATTTTGTATAAAATCTGGTTTATTCTCGTACAAACTTTTAAGGCCACTTGGTGTAAATAAGCAAATCACATCAAAGGTGTTTGCATTAAAAACTTCTTTTATATCGCTACTCACGGAGCGATACATATAACCTAAATCAAATTTACAGGCATGGTCTTTTAACCAATTCACAATTTCGTTGTCTTGTTGGTTTTCACTACAAACATATAGAAAATGTTCGTTGGCTTTATGCTTGTTTAATACGTCAAATAATTTTTTATTGCTACCATCTGCACCAAAAAACACTTTGCGCTTTCGGTACATAATAAACTTCTGTAAATAAAGGGCTACCGATTCGGTGATACAGAAATACTTAGTGTCTTGACCTATATTAACCTTTAATTCTTCGCAGGTTCTAAAAAAATGATCAATCGCGTTTTTACTTGTAAAAATAACCGCTGTGTAATTGCCAATTTCTATTTTATTTTTTCTGAACTCTTTAGCACCTATTGGTTCCAATTGAATAAACGGATGAAAATGTAAACTAACATTATATTTTCGTTCAAGGTCGAAATAAGGGGATTTTTCACTTTCAGGTTTTGCCTGTGAAATAAGAATTTTTTTAATGGACTTAGTACTCGCCGTTTTTTTATCTCCACTCATTTCTTTTGCCATTTTACACTTTTCTACTTTAGTAAGTTCCTCCGAAATACTGTACAACTAATTTGTATACAATTAGCAGCGGTAACACTTCGAAAGCACAAAGGTATAGAAAAAAATGAAAGGAAGATATATGTAATTTATTCCTAACAGATGTTAAGGAGAATAGGTACCTATATAATATAAGGAGCAATGCTAGGGCCCCTGCTCCCCACACAGCGATAGGGTGGAAAATTGGGTTTGCGAAAGCTAATAAAAGCACAAATGGCAGCAATAATATCCCTAACACCTTATTTATCATAAACACAATAAAAATATAGTTTTTTACTAGTTCTTTTGTGTTGAATATATATCCAGCAATCTCTAAACAAAGGTATTTTCCAAGGTACAACCCCGTGAAAAAGAGGCTAACATACAAATACCCTTCCCAAAAAGAAATAGGCAACAAATGATTATTAAAAATCAATAAAGTACCTATTAAAGAAAAGCTTATTATAAAACAAATATTCACTAATAAGGAGGCAAAACTATTTTGCAATAATTGTTCCCTATTTTGAAGCATCCGTAAAGAATTTTGACTGAACTGACTAAATAGTTTAGGGAAGTATTGGGGATATACATTGCTTACAAAGCCATACAAGAAAAAAAGAAATAATATCGTATAAAAAAGAAAGTCCTTATCGGGTAAAGCAAACCTTTGTTCTATTTTAAAAATAAATTGATTTGCTTTGGTCTCCTTAGTGCCTTTAAAGTAAAGTTTGAAACCATTTTTTCGTTGCTTGAAATAATCCTTGTAATCCTTTAATATATTAACCGTAGAATCGGTACTATTTTGGTGAAGTGATTCAAGAAACCATGCATCCGCATTTTGAAATGTCTTAGGAAGTACAGCAATATACTTAATCAACAAAGTATCTTTTTTATAAATACTATCGCTTAAAAGCATCGTGCTATCAACGGAAGCCGAAATGGTATCCCTTTGAGTGAAAGCGGAAAGTAGTAGTAACCCTACTACAGCCAAAAGTCCATTTTTTATAAATAACAGCATCTGCCACAAAAATAAGTATCCTAGTGCAGAATTAGTAACTAATAACTAGCTTTGTTCACTAACAATTAATATGGCCGGTATTTACATACATATTCCTTTTTGCAAGAGTGCCTGTCATTACTGTAATTTCCACTTTTCTACACAAACGAAATATATAGACGACTTCACCAACGCCCTTTTACAAGAAATACCCCTACAAAAGGACTACCTACAAGCACCTATCGAGACCTTGTATTTTGGAGGAGGAACCCCTTCTCTTTTGACAGGGAAAACTATTGAAAAAATAGTAACAACACTACAGGCTAACTTCTCTTTTGCGCCTTCCTTTGAATTCACAATAGAGGCTAACCCAGACGATATTACCCTTGAAAAAGCAATAGCATGGAAAGCTATTGGAATTAACCGATTAAGTATTGGTATCCAAAGTTTTCAAGCACATTCCTTGGCCTGGATGAATAGAGCACATACTGTTGAACAATCCCATGCAGCATTGTCCAATGCCCAGCATGCTGGATTTGAAAACATTAGTACCGATTTAATTTATGGCACCCCACATTTAAGCGACGCTGATTTACTAGACGATATTAAATGGCTTACGCATTATGGGATTCCTCATATTTCTTGTTATGCACTTACGGTAGAAGAAAAAACTGCATTGCATTACTTAATTGCAAAGCAAGAAATGAAAGGAATTGATCCGGAACACCAGGCAAGACATTTTGAAATAATTGTAAATGAATTAACAAAACGCAATTTTGAACATTACGAAATTTCAAACTTTGCGCAACCAGGTTTAAGGAGTAAACATAATAGCAATTACTGGAAAGGCATTCCCTACTTAGGCCTGGGACCTTCAGCACATTCTTTTAATAAATTATCTCGTCAATGGAATGTATCCAATAACCATTTATATATACAATCAATTGCACTTGGAACACTTCCTATTGAAGTTGAAAAACTTGACCTAACAACCCAATTTAACGAATACCTAATGATTTCCTTAAGGTTATCCGATGGGTTTTCCTTGCAGTATATTAAAGACTATTTTGGGGAAAGTTATGTACAACACACTAACGCAATTGCAGTGCAATTTATAAATACCAAGCAGCTACAAGCTACTGCTACTGGCTACACGCTTTCCCAAAGTGCGCGTTTTTTTGCAGACGGAATCGCTAGCGAATTTTTTATCGTAAACTAAAGCAATATCTTTTCAATAGACTTGAATGCCTCTTCCGGAGAATCGTCTTTCCATAAAACTTGATAGATTGCATTAATAATTGGCAATTCTATTTTCAAGTTTTCATTTATAGCTGTTATACATTTACTTGCGTTATATCCTTCTGCAACCATATTCAATTCCAACTGTGCAGCACGAACAGAATAACCTTTACCAATCATGTTGCCGAAAGTTCGGTTACGACTATGTAAAGAATAACAAGTCACTAATAAGTCACCCAGGTATACCGATGAATTATAATTAACATTACAACATTGCTGACCACTTTTTTCCATAATGGCATTAAGCAATACCTTCATTTCGTTGGCGGCACTAGCAATAAATACGCTTAAAAAATTATCCCCGTATTCCAAACCATGCGCAATACCGGCACCTAATGCATATATATTTTTTGCGACAGCTGCATACTGAACACCAATAACATCATTATTAACTCTTGTATTGATATAATCAGCAGCAAAATAGTCGGCAATTTGTTGTGTGGCATCGGTGTCAATACCAGAGAAGGTTAAATAAGATAGCTTTTCTGCAGCCACTTCTTCGGCGTGACATGGACCCAATAAAGTAAAATATTGGTCCAAAGGAAATTCAAACTGCTGTTGTAAATATTCATGCAATAAAATATTGTGGTTAGGCAATACCCCTTTAATTGCTGAAACAATTTTCTTGTTTTTTAATTGTTCTTTATTAATACCCGACAAGGAGGCTTCTGCATGAATTGATGGCATTGCCATTATAATAATATCTGCATTATTAATAACCTCACTTATATCGTCTGAAAAATTTAATTTACTTACATCAAAATAGGCATTTCTTAAATAATGAGGGTTATGATGACGCTTTTTGAAATAGTCAATATTAGCCGATTGCCTCACCCACCAAAAAATATCATGACCATTGTCGGTAACAATTTTTGCAATAGCAGTTGCCCAGCTTCCACTCCCTATTATTCCTATTCTCATATGGCGCATTTTAACAAAAATACGAAACTCATAAAAAAAGGGGCACATTTTTTAAATGTGCCCCTTTTAGGTATAATTACAAGCTTTTTTAGTTCTTTTCTTCAAATAACTTGTCCTTGGTAGTTACTTTCACTAAAGTGCCGTTTTTAAGTGTTTTACTTACCGTTGAATAGGGTCCAGTGATCACTTCTTCTCCAACTTTTACACCCGAAATTTCAATATAGTTTAAGTCTTGTATATCCGTTTTTACTTTAACCATTTTCACTTTGTTGTCTTTTTGTAAAACAAATACCACTTCCATCACGTCATCGTCCTTTGCAGCAGCATTCGCATCATTTTCTGACGGCTTTGCAGTCGCTTTAGTGTCCTTTCCCTTACCTTCTTTGTCTCTTGTTGTAACCGCATTTAAAGGAACCGTAACCACATTTAATTTTGACTTTGTTTGGATATCCGCACTAGCTGTCATACCAGGCCTAAAAGGGAAAATAGCATTTTCTTTAAGCAGGTCGGTGTAACTGTCAGGGAACAAACGAATATGTACTTTATAGTTAGCAACTTCAGTTGAGCTACTAATACCAGATGTAGCAGATGTTACAGGATTCGCTATCTTATAAACAATGCCTTTAAATTTTCTATTGTTGTACGCATCTACTTCAACCAATGCTGTATCCCCTATTTTAACTTTTGTGATGTCATTTTCACCTACATCCACCCTCACTTCAATACTTTTCATATCAGCAACACGCATCATTTCTGTACCAGCCATTTGAGCAGTACCTACCACTCTTTCTCCTTTTTTCACATTCATTAAGCTAACAATACCGTCCATTGGTGAAACAATAGTTGTCCTAGCCAAATCCTTTTCAGCCCTTGCTAATTGCGCTTTTACGCCCTGAATTTGAGCTGCACTACTTTTAATAGATTCTTGCGCACCAAAATAACTTGACTCTGCAGAACGGAATGCCTGCTCGGTTTGTTCAAACTCGGCTCTTGACACAATTTTGTCAGCAAATAATTTTTTATAACGCTCGTTGGTAGCTTTAGTATTTTCATACGCCGTTTTTAAACCGCTTAGGTTAGCTTTTACATTTTCGTATTGCGCTTTTACTTGATTAACACTTGCTGTAACCTGGTCCCTTTGTGAAGAATAGATATCGGCATATATTTTTGCAAGTATTTGACCTTTAGTTACCTTGTCTCCTTCGGCAACAAAAAGGTTTACAATTTCGCCCGAAATATCTGGACTAACCTTTACTTCAATTTCTGGGTAAACCTTACCACTTGCGTTTACCGACTCCGTAATAGTCCTTAATTGAACTTTTTCAGTTGTAACTTCTTCTCCTTTTTCTTTTCCAATTACACCTGCTTTTTTTAGCCCTACTAACAGTATCACAACTGCTGCTAATCCAACAAGTATCCAAATTATCTTCTTATTCATTTTGTTTTATTTTAAATCTCTTTAATAATCAACTACCTAATTAATTTATAATGACAATGCTTCTCCTTTGTAAAATTCTAATAATTTAATCCTGAAAACGTATTCGTATTGTGCTGCCTTAAAGTTTACTTTCGCTTTTAAGAAATTATTTTGATTGTTTAATAACTCAATTGTGCCTAATAAACCAAGTTCGTAACGTTTAGAAGCGAATTGAAATGTTTTTTCTGCAGAAACGACTGCTTTTTGAGTAGCGTTTAATTTATTAGAAGCGACTACTGCATTGGTATAAGCTGCATAAATATCTTGCTTTAATTTTCTTTGTGCATTTTCTTCTTGTAACCCAGCCGACCTTGCACTTAGCTTAGCTTGTTGGTAAGCAATTTTTGATTGGTTCGCATTAAAAATAGGGATGGATAATTGAAAACCAAAACTTTGACCAAAATTATTACTCAATTGGTTGCCCCAACCATTCCAAACAGAACCAAAACTTCTTGTACTAGTAGTGGCTGTATAAATTGGGCTTTGAACATAATATTTTGTGCTTCCCATTGTCACAAAAGGGCTTGCAGCATTGGGTGTGCTATACCCACTCAATTCATACCCAGTAACATATTTAAACGGATTAGAGAAGTTAGTGCTTAAACTATATCCAAAACTTAAGGAAGGGAAAAAATTCGCTTTGGACGCAATTTTATTTTTCTGAGCAGCCTTAACGCGTAAAGTTGCTGCTTTTATATTTGGTAAATTTTGTGCGGCAAGGTTAAATACATAGTCAGGTTGTAAGTCAGCAAAGGCCTGAGTTTTTATCTTGTCTACTGGCTGAACCACAATATCGAAAGGCTTTGCAGCATCTAAATTTAATAACGCCTTTAAGCTTAATTTACTTTGTTCCACATTTGACATAGCAGAAATTAAAGTGCTGCTATCGTTTGCTAACTGCGTTTCTAATTCTAATAAATTCAGTTCTGGCAACAACCCTACTTCTACTCTTTTTTTAGTTGCAGACAATTGCTCCTTTGTTTGCTGTATCTGAATTTTTGCAATCTCTGATTGCTCAATTGCAGATAAAACTTGTAAATAAAAGGTAGCTACACTTAATGAAATGTCGTTAGACACAGTTTGTTTATCGGCCTCGCTTGCTTGCCAACTATAATCACTTGCAGCTGCAGTATTTCTTAATTTCCCTGCATTAAACACCTGCACACCTCCATTTAAACCAAAATTATTATATAAAAATTGAGTGTTTGAAAATCCGTTGGTGGTAGGGTCAATGGAACGTCCTATTCTCAAGCCCGTACCCGAAGAACCATTAATGGTTGGAAGCATGCCTGATTTAGCGGCTTCTGCCTGTAATTTTGCTACCCTGGTTTGTACATCAGCTTGCTGAACTGAAATATTGTGTTGAATGGCATAAGCCACACAAGATTGCAAATCCCACTGAGCTGGTTCTTGTGCTACTAGGCTTAATGACAATGCAGCAAAGAATAAAGAAAGTATATATTTCATGTATTTGATATTAGAACACTTTTAAACATTACAAAAGTAAACTAATAAAGGCTACCTGACTATTTTT
>JBEDKT010000074.1:0-4592 GCA_041172025.1 Bacteroidota bacterium | reverse complement strand
CATTGGGTGTTACACATACTGGATTTATGAATGCCCCTGCATTGGTAATTTTATTGTTGTTGACTTTATTATTAATTAAAGGAACACAAGAATCAGCAATGGTAAATGGTGTTATTGTATTTATTAAAGTAGCTATCGTAATTATTTTTATAGTATTAGGATGGCAGTTTATTAACCCTGCAAATCATACTCCCTATTTAATTCCTGCAGACCAAGCTCCAGTAATTGATGCTGGCGGAAAAGTAATTGCCGATTACTCCGGCGTGTTTAAGCACGGCTGGGGTGGTGTTTTAGGTGGTGCTGCAATTGTATTCTTTGCCTTTATTGGCTTTGATGCTGTTTCAACTGCTGCGCAAGAAGCGAAGAATCCGAAAAGAGATATGCCAATTGGAATTTTAGGTTCTCTGGTGGTATGTACCATTTTATATATCTTATTTGGTCACGTATTAACAGGTGTAGCAAACTGGAAGGACTTCGTTGATCCTTTAAAAGGAAGAGAAGCTTCAGTTGCTTATGCTATTTCAACTTATATGACTGGTTATGGATGGTTAGCTACTGCAGTTACTGTTGCAATTTTAGCTGGTTTTTCGTCGGTTATATTGGTAATGTTAATGGGACAGTCTCGTGTGTTTTATTCAATGGCCAACGATGGTTTATTGCCTAAAGTATTTTCGGACTTACACCCTAAGTACAGAACACCTTATAAATCAAACTGGATCTTATTTGTATTTGTAGGTGCATTCGCGGCTTTTGTGCCTGGTAATGTTGCCGGTGATTTAACATCATTTGGTACTTTATTTGCGTTTGTACTTGTAAGTTTAGGTATTTGGATTTTACGCCGCAAGTCGCCAGATATGGAGCGTCCATTCAAAACACCGCTTGTGCCATTAGTGCCAATTTTAGGAGCATTAATTTGCTTAGCTATGATATTCGCACTAGATGCTCAAACACTTAAGGTGGCAGCAATATGGATGGCATTAGGCCTAGTTGTTTACTTCCTTTATGGTAAAAAACATAGCAAATTGAATAACTAGTTCAATTAGTTAAAAAATTATACAGAATAGCCAGACGATATTGTCTGGCTATTTTTTTTGTGCTATTTTTGCAAACCTTAAATAATGAAAGTATGGGAAGGATATTTGAAGTAAGAAAAGCCACGATGTTCAAAAGGTTCGATCGTATGGCAAAGCAATTTACCCGTATAGGTAAAGAAATTGTAATTGCAGTGAAGGCTAGTGGCCCGAATCCCGACGACAACCCCGCATTAAGAAGACTTTACCAAAATGCACGAGGTGCCGGTATGCCTAAGGACCGTGTGGAAGCTGCCATTAAGCGTGCAATGGGAAAAGACACTAGTAACTACGAGGAAATATTATACGAAGGCTATGCCCCTCATGGTGTGGCATTATTGGTAGAGACCGCGACAGACAACCACGTAAGAACAGTGGCCAATGTTAAAAGTCACTTTAATAAAGGACATGGTGCATTAGGCAATAGTGGTAGTGTTAGTTTTCAATTTAAGAAAATGGGTGTTTTTAAATTAAACCCTGAGGGTTTGAATATGGATGATTTAGAATTAGAACTAATTGACCATGGCTTAGACGAATTAGGAGAAAGTAACGACGACAATGGTAACCCTATTATTGTATTACGTTGTGCATTCGCAGACTTTGGTAATTTACAAAAAGAATTAGAAGCCAAAAGCCTAGTGCCTGTTAGTGCTGAGCTTGAATGGATACCTACTACAACCGTGCCTGTTACAGACGAACAAGCCGAAGACGTAAGTAAATTAATTGAAAGGCTAGAAGAAGACGAAGACGTTAACAAGGTATTCCATAATATGGGATAAGACGGGTTTGCTAAAAAAAATTATATGAAGCTTAAATATCATTCAAACAGGTTAGTAGGTGTATGCTTGCTAACCTGTTTGTTTTGTCAAGCCACCGCCCAAGTTCCAACTTTGAAAGTAGCTCAAAAGCCTGCTTATTGGAAACTTGCAATACCTGCCGACACTGTTCGCCAAATAATAAACCTACGTGTACCACCAAATTATTACACGATGCAAACAGGATTTTTTTGTAATAAGGAAAGGGCTTTTGAAAAGCGCACTAAGGTTGCATTAAAAATAAGACTAGGTTCCCTAAGTTATACCGAGCAACTAGAAGGTTACTAAAATTACTCCGCCATCATTTCTTTAATCACCTGAATTACTTCTTCTGTATTAGGTTTAGAAAAATAATCACCATCGCTTGCGTAAGCAGGCCTGTGTGCTTTTGAACTTAATGTTCTTGCAGCAACGTCCAACCATTTGTAGCCACCTTGCAATTCAATTACTTGCTGGTACATATATGCTGTTCCACCACCTGGTACATCTTCATCCACAAATAATATTCGATTTGTTTTTTTAAGGGATGCCAGAATTTGATGATTAATATCAAATGGCAATAATGTTTGAATATCTATTACTTCACAATCAACACCCATATCATTCAATCGTATTGCCGCATCTTCTACAATTCTTAAAGTGGAACCATATGATACAATGGTAATGTCGCTACCCTGCTTAATCACTTCAGGCTTACCTAATGGAATAGTAAATTCAAGTAAATTATTAGGAAGTTGTTCTTTTAAACGGTAGCCGTTTAAGCATTCAACCAAAATTGCGGGGTCATTCCCTTTCAATAAAGTATTATACATACCAACTGCCTGCACCATATTGCGCGGCACACAAATGTGCATTCCTCGAAGTGAATTTATCATCATTCCCATTGGAGAACCACTATGAAAAATACCTTCTAAACGGTGTCCCCTTGTTCTTATAATTACTGGGCTACTTTGTATGCCATTACTACGATAATGCGTTGTGGCAACGTCATCACTTAATGTTTGTAATCCATATAATAAATAATCCAAATATTGTATTTCTGCAATTGGCCTTAAACCCCTCAAAGCCATACCATGTGCTTGGCCCATTATTGACTGCTCCCTTATTCCTGTATCAAAAATACGGTCACTACCATGCTTAGCTTGTAAACCAGCAAATCCCTGGTTCACATCACCAATAAAACCTAAGTCTTCTCCAAATGCATATACTGCAGGATTGGTTTCGAATAAGGCATCAAAATATTTATTCAAAATTTCATACCCATTCAGAATAGATGAATCATTATTTACAATAGCATCAACTATTGGAACATTCAATGTACTCTTTGGCCCTTCGTCGTATAAATACTTACTATACAATGGAGCTTGTTCTTTTAAATAAGCAGCCAAGAAATTGTTTATCGTATTTACATTCGGATGTTTTGGGAAACGCTCAATTACTAAATGTAAAGTCCTAAATATATCACGCTTTAATGGTTCTTTACTATGCACTAATTCTTGCACAATCGCTTTTACAATATTCAATTCAGGCTCGGCTAAATCTTGTTCTGCAAGCGCAACGGCTTCTGTTACTTTTTCCTTAATTGGATTCACATACTTTTCCCAAGCAAGTTGTTTTGCATGTCTTACTTCTTGTTTCACATCTGTTTCTAGCTGATGTAAAGCATCTTCGGTGGTTAGTTCGTTTTGCAACAACCATTCACGCATTTTTTTATTACAATCCCAGGCACGTTCCCATTCAAGCCTTTCGGGCGTTTTATACCTTTCATGGCTTCCGCTAGTACTGTGCCCTTGTGGTTGTGTTACTTCGTCAATGTGGAATAATACAGGCGTATGCGTGGCTCTTGTATAGGCAATACCTTCTTCAAAAGTTTCACACATTGCTGCGTAATCCCAACCTTTAACTGTGAATATTTTTATACCATTTGTTCCTTCTTGTTTCTGCATGCCTTTTAAAGCCGCCGATATAGAACCTTTTGTGGTCTGTAATTTAGTAGGCACAGAAATACCATAACCATCATCATAAACAAAAACTGCCAACGGCACTTGTAATACACCTGCAGCATTTATAACTTCCCAAAAATGCCCCTCCGAAGTACTTGCATCACCTATTGTACAAAAACAAACTTCACTTCCATTGTTACTTAATTGCGTAAACTTATCCTTGTGTTTTGAACTTCTAAAACAAGTTGACGCAAATGCCAAACCTAACCCCCTCATCATTTGTCCTGCAGTTGGTGCGATGTCGGCAGAAATATTAAAGCTATTCACTAAGTCGTTCCATTCCCCTTTTTCATTTACAAATGGTGTAGCAAAATGCGAGTTCATATTTTTGCCTCCACTGTAAGGATCGTTATTTACGTCAGCGTATAATTGTGAAAAATAATTTTCGACAGTAGCTGTGCCCAAAGCAAACATAAAAGTTTGGTCCCTATAATAGCCACTTCTAAAATCCCCTTTTTGAAAAAATTTAGCCAAGGCAACTTGTACTATTTCCTTGCCATCCCCAAAGATGCCAAATTTAGCTTTGCCGGTTAAAACTTCTCTTCTTCCCAATAAGCTTACTTCGCGACTTACCAAAGCCAAACGATAGTCTGCAATAACAGACGTTCGAAAAGCCTCGAAGGAGAGCATGTCTTGTTCAGATACGGCTTCTAAAATGGGTTCCATTTTACAAAAGTAGGGGTCAAAATGCATAAAAAATCAAC
>JBEDKT010000073.1:0-3117 GCA_041172025.1 Bacteroidota bacterium | reverse complement strand
GTAATTAGCTATATAGATAATTCATTTTTGTCCTTAAGTGTTCGAGAAAAATATGCTAATAATTTTTTAGAAAAGGTTCAGCGCATTTTAGGTTCCCCTAATAGGTTCCCCTCACACAAATAAAAAATCCCGGTCACTTTCCAGTGCCGGGATTTTTGTTGCTGTAGGGGGAGGGCTCGAACCTCCAAGAGGCAGTTAGCTATAACACAAAGTTCAGTGGTCGACCCTGGTCGTCCCGATTACTCGGGGCGGCTCTATGTTACGTTTATCCCGTTATCCCCACCTCCGAGACAAGGAGGCATGTATGCCAAAATTTCATCACCCCACAGTATTAAGAACTTTCAGTTGAAGGGCATTTTTGAATGTTTTCCCTCATTTGATATATCAAAACTAAAGTATTAGCCCATATGTTGCAAATTATTTAAGTATTATTTTTAAAATGTAGAAAATATTTAATAATTTACCATTATATTTAAAAAAGCATAAAAATACTATTCATTATGAGCCTTAAATTAAATACCGACAAAAACCTCGATAAGCTGGATTTGCAAATTATACAAGCTATGATGCTTGATGCCGATGTTTCCTATGCCGACTTAGGGAAGCAATTTTTTGTTTCTGGTGGTACCATTCATGTGCGTATAAAGAAATTAGAAGAATTGGGTATTGTACAAGGTAAAAAACTTGCCGTTGATATTAAAGCATTAGGCTATACTATTATTGCCTTCATTGGTATTTACTTGGAAAAAAGTTCAATGTATGATTCGGTTGCACTTGCACTTAAAAATATTCCTCAAATAGTGCGCTTAAATTATACAACAGGTAACTATAGCATGTTTGCTGAAATAGTTTGTAAAGACATTCAACAATTACGTTTTGTACTACATGACGAATTGCAAAAAATAAAAGGCATTGAGCGTACTGAAACTTTAATTTCTTTAGAAGAAAGTTTTTCACGCAATGTGAAAGTGGTATAATTTTTTTAAAGCCAAAGTCCAGTAACGAAAAAGAGCGTCTCAAACTAATGAAACGCTCTTTTCCCACAATTCATATCCTTAATTCATCGACAAGCCATAATTATAATTTGTAACCATCATCGGCTACAAGTTGTGCGCATATTCTTCTTCTTGCTTCTTTGGTATTAAACGGTTCTGTTTTAGTAAAACGCTTTAATCCAATATGCATCATTTTTAATTCGTCGCCTTCGGCAAAACTATTTAAGGCATCTTTTCCTGCTTTGTTTATAGCGTCTGAAGCATCGGAAATATAGGTTCTAACAATATCCGCTTGAATGCTTGTTGCCGCTTCCCCTTTTGCTGCAGTTAGTTTTTCTAACCTTAACAATGCTGATTCTGCATGGAAAGTTATAATTGACATATCGGCAATGTTCATTAATATTTCTTGCTCCTTATTTAATGTCATCATTAATTTCTGCACTGCTGCACCGGCTACCATTAATATACATTTCTTAAAATTCGCAATTGCTTTTTTCTCCTTTGCAAATATGCCTTCTTCCTCAGCTCCAAAATCAGGAATGCTCATTAATTCTTTTTGCACATTCATTGCGGGTCCCATTAAATCTAATTGTCCCTTCATCGCACGCTTTAATACCATGTCCACTGTTAACAAGCGATTAATTTCATTGGTGCCTTCGTAAATTCTGTTAATACGACTATCACGGTATGCTTTTGAAATTAAGTATTCGTCACTGTATCCATTTCCTCCGTGTACTTGCACGCCTTCGTCTACTATAAAATCTAACACCTCACTGCCAAACACTTTTAAAATGGCACACTCAATTGCATATTCTTCGGCCCCGCCCAACAAAGCAGCCGACAAGTCCTTGCCACTTGCTAATAATTCATGTTCTTTTTCGTCTATATTTTTAGCAACACGGTATAATCCTGTTTCACATACCCACGCGCGAATGGCCATTTCAGCTAGCTTGTGGCGTATTGCACCAAACTTTACAATGGGTAATTTAAATTGCTCTCTTGTTTTTGCATATTGGATAGTGGTGGTTAGTGCGCGTCTTGCTCCGCCTAATGTTGCTGCTCCTAATTTCAACCTTCCAATATTCAAAATATTAAACGCAATAATATGTCCTCTTCCAATTTCTCCTAATACATTTTCTACAGGTACTTTACAGTCTTGAAAATATAACTGTACAGTTGAAGAACCCTTTATACCCATCTTGTGTTCTTCTGGCCCTTGCGTGAACCCTTCCATTCCACGTTCTACTATAAATGCGGTAAACTGTTCACCGTCAATTTTTGCAAACACAGTATACACGTCAGCAAAACCTCCGTTTGTGATCCAGCATTTTTGTCCATTCAATAAATAATACTTTCCGTCGTCACTTAATTTTGCAGTTGTTTTTGCACCTAATGCATCGGAGCCACTATTTGGTTCGGTTAAACCATAGGCACCTTTAAATTCACCACTTGCTAATTTTGGTACATACTTTGCACGTTGTGCTTCTGTTCCAAAATATAATATAGGTAATGTACCAATGCCAGTATGTGCTGCTGTTGCAACTGAAAAAGAATAACCGCCACCTAAACTTTCTGCTACAATAGTTGAAGTGATAAAATCTTTTCCTGAACCACCATACGCTTCGGGAATGGTGATACCTAATAACCCTTGTTCACCTGCTTTTTCAAGCAATGAAGGCATTAAGCCTGGTTCTAATTTATCAATTCTTTCAATCACTGGCAACACTTCTCCATCCATGAATTGTACGCACATGTCGCGTACCATTAATTGTTCTTCATTAAAATCTTCTGGGATGAATATGTCACTTGCTGCTACTTCTTTAATAATCCATTCTCCGCCTTTAATTGTAGTTGCCATATTTTTATTTTTTTATGTTAGATTAAATCTGGGCTTGTTAAATTATCATACACCCTTTGAAATACATTCTTCACTATATCAATTTCTTCCTTTGTAATATTCTTTAACGACTCGTGCATTGTTTGGTTTGCTAAATCATAAGTCATTTGTTGTAATGGTTTTGCCGCATCAGTTAAGCAAACTAAATTTATTCTCCTATCCGTTTTTGATGCAACGCGAATCACTAAGCCCAGTTTTTCTAAATTATCAATTAATCTTGTGATG
>JBEDKT010000072.1:0-9231 GCA_041172025.1 Bacteroidota bacterium | reverse complement strand
TATATAAAACAGGGTTAATTATGTTGTATTCAATGACTGGATATGGAAGGGCAGAAACTAATTTCAAGGACAAGACCTTTTTAATTGAAATAAAATCTTTAAACGGAAAGCAGTTTGACTTACGTTTAAATATCCCAAGTTTACTTAAGCCATATGAAGTGGAGGTTAGGAATAGGTTAAACGAGGCCTTATTCAGAGGCACCGTGGAATGTACCATTTCTGTAAAATCTAATGGTGTTTCAAAACCAGTTAGTATAAACACAGAATTAGCAAAGTCTTATTATCAGCCAATTGTGGAATTAGCGAATGAGTTAGGCATTGCAACGGATAATATTTTAAGTACCTTATTAAAATTACCTGATGTAGTTTCTTCAACTAGTGAAGTAATTACCGATGAAGAATGGGCTGCAATTCATGCTTTATTGTTAAAAGCAATTGAACAAATAATTATCCATAGAAAAGACGAAGGAAAATCGCTTGAAAAAGATTTACTTGAACGCCTTGCTGGTATTGAAGCGCAACAGTCAGTGATTGAGGTGTATGAGCCTAACCGTCGAAACAAAATTAAGGAAGGGCTGGTTAAGTTATTAGAACAAAATGTAGGTGCGGATAAATATGACACCAATAGGTTAGAGCAGGAATTAATATACTACATCGAGAAAATAGATATTTCTGAAGAGAAAGTAAGGTTATCAAATCACCTTGATTACTTCAAGCAGGTAATTAAAGAAGGGGATGCTTGTAAAGGCAAAAAATTGTCTTTTATTTTACAAGAAATAGGCAGAGAAATTAATACTACTGGTTCAAAAGCAAATGATTTAGATATTCAAAAAGCGGTGATATTAATGAAGGACGAATTAGAAAAAGCAAAAGAGCAAATTTTAAACGTATTGTAATATGACTTCTATAAAGAGGAGTATTTTATCTTTAACACTATTCGTATTTATAGTGCTTGCGGGGTGCGAGACAGTCCAATTATATGAACAAAATACAAGTTACCCCGACCATCAATGGGCGTCGAAGCAAGCTAATACCTATAAATGCACAATTGCTGATACCAATGCTTTATACAATATCTACTTTGTAATTAGACATCATAATGCTTACCATTACAAAAACATATGGGTGGAGCTTAGCACAAAATCCCCTAGCGGTATTGTTACAAAAGAGGCAGCTAATTTAAATTTAGCAGATGACGAAAAAGGCTGGCTTGGCACTGGAATGGACGATATTTATGACCAAAGAATACCTATCACAGCAGAGCCCATTAAATTAGAAAAAGGGATATACGAATTTACCTTGCAACATACAATGAGGGAGGATCCCTTACAAAATATTTTGGCAACAGGTATTAGGGTTGAAAAAGTAAAATAATGAATAGGGTAAAGCAATTAATTAATAACCTGCAATTTGTGCGCGCCATATACTGGCTTTTTTTAACCTATATGGTTGCAGCTTTTATATGGTGGTATGTTTCCCTTGAAAATCAAAATGCCGAAATAGCTTCAGTTAAATATGAATCAATTCGTGCCGATGACCCAGCTATTTATGCTAAAGTGAAGCGTATTGAAGCCTTCGAAGAAAGAAAAAAGTATCAATATTTGGGGGAAGGGCTTACTTTCTTATTCCTTTTTTTATTAGGTGCTATATATGTATACCGTACATTATTAAAGCAAATAAATTATTCTGCACAACAGCAAAATTTTATGATGGCTGTAACACATGAGTTAAAAACGCCTATTGCTATTTCCCATTTAAATTTAGAGACTTTACTAAAGCGGTCACTTGCTCCTGAGCAGCAGAAGAAAATCATTGAAGTTACTTTACAAGAAACACAAAGGCTTGACTCGCTTTGTAATAATATATTACTTGCTTCCCAATTGGACATGGGGCAATACCAAACTAATAAACAGTTAATTGATTTATCGAATATTACTTCTGTGATTGTTAAATCATTTCAGGAAAGGTACCCACAACGCAATTGGGTTAGTTTGGTACAAGAAGCCGTGTTAATGGAAGGGGAGCCTGTATTAATTCAATTGCTATTAAATAATTTACTAGAAAACGCGCATAAGTATGCTAGTGTTGACACCCCTGTTTCAATTGAATTATTTACTAAGGACAATAAAATTGTATTAAACGTAAAAGACCAAGGGGTGGGTATTTTGCCAAATGAAAGAGAGAAAATATTTGAAAAATTTTATAGAATAGGTACCGAGTACACGCGTTCTACAAAGGGTACTGGCTTGGGCTTATATTTGTGTAAACGCATTGCAGACTTTCACAATGCAAGCTTGGTGGTAACTAGTAATCAGCCAAAAGGAAGCATTTTTACTTTCACTCAAAAAGTGCAGCAAGCATGACAAAATATTCAATATTATTGGTGGAGGACGAAGTGCATTTACATGACGCCTTAAAACTAAACCTAGAATTAGAAGGGTATGAAGTGAGTTCGGCTTATGATGGTCCTACTGCGCTCAATAAAATTTCACATGCTCATTTTGATTTAATGATTTTGGATGTAATGTTGCCTGGCTTGGATGGCTTTTCTATTACAGAAACAGTTAGGCTTAATAATATTGATACACCCATTCTTATTTTAAGTGCAAAAAATACGAGTGCAAATAAAATACAAGGCTTAAAATTGGGAGCAGACGACTATATGACCAAGCCTTTTAATTTGGAAGAATTATTATTAAGGGTGTCGAAACTGATACAGAAATCAGTTGGTCAATACCAGGCTGCGTCAATGGACGAATATAAGTTCTCGGGGCATGCTATTAATTTTAAATCATTGGAGGCAGTAACTAGCAATGGAGAGAAAATTGACTTAACTAAAAAGGAAGCAATGTTACTTAAGTTGTTGATTGAAAATAAAAACACGGTAATTACAAGAGAAAGAATCTTGCAAACCGTATGGGGGTATAATGTATTCCCTAATACTAGAACCATTGATAACTTCATTTTAAACTTCCGTAAGTATTTTGAGCAGGATTCTCGTAACCCATTGCATTTCATATCTATTCGCGGAATTGGGTATAAATTTCAGGATTAACCCCAATTGTGTGCAATCTTTTATATAATTAAGCGTTTAGTTATTAGTTAATTATCGCCCATGTCCCTGACATCCATTAAAGATTTCGTAGAACCAGTTAGTTTAGACCTGCTTTCTAATGATGAAGGCTATAGGGATACTCAGTTAGGGAAGCATATAAAAGTGAACGAAGGGGATTTACCTGACATTACCGAAGCAGACATTGTAATTATTGGGGCAGGTGAATGTCGAGGCGGAGGTTTCCCCTTAAACGGACATGCTGCTGCTAATGCTGTTCGTTCGGCATTGTATTCATTGTATTATTGGCATTCCCAAGTGCAAATAGTGGATATTGGGAATGTTAAACTGGGACAATCTATTCAAGACAGCTACGCAGCATTAAGAACAGTAATTTCTGAATTAATTATACAAAATAAGAAAGTGGTTATTATTGGGGGGTCACATGACTTGTCCCTGGCACAATACCATGCATATACTTCCATTCCAACTTTGGTTAACGCGGTGGTAGTAGACGCTAAAATTGACCTTGATTTGGAAGCACGACTTCCGACTGACCACTTTTTAGAAGAACTATTTACAGGTTTACCGAATCATTTAAATCATTACGCGCATATAGGTTTTCAAAGTTATTTTATGCATCCGCATATGCTAGAAACTATCGACAAATTAAGATTTGATTGTTTTAGACTAGGGAAAGTGAGAGAAGATATTGAAGAAATGGAACCTGTCATTAGGGATAGTCACATGATGAGTTTTGATATTAGTGCTATTCAACATGCGCAAGCACCTGCCAACCGAGTTACGCCTAATGGCTTTAATGGGGAAGAGGCTTGTATATTAATGCAATATGCCGGAATGAGTTGGAAGACAAGTACTATTGGATTGTTTGGTTATCAAGCCGAGCATGACATGAATGGATTAACCGCAATTCAAATGGCACAAATGATTTGGTATATTATTGATGGTGTTCAAAAGGGAAAAAAGGAATCGCCACTTACAGATTCGGATCGTTTTAAAGAATTTCATATTGCCTTTTCTGATATTGAAACCAATTTTGTGCAAAGTAAAAATACGGGCCGTTGGTGGATGCAATTACACAATAATGAATGGTGCCCTTGCAGTTACAAAGATTATTTAGTAGCTTCCAATAACGAAATTCCAGAACGATGGTTAAGAGCATTAGAAAGAGAGTAATAACCCAAGTAAAAGCGCTTTCAGTAGCAAGTTTATTAGTAATGACTGCAGGGTGTGGTATTCAGAAAGCCCAAAAAGCATTATTAGCAAGCCCGTCCTTAAAAGGAGCACATCTTGGTATAGCAATATACAATGACACTAAGTCACAATGGGTAAGTAAACACCAAAGTGACCATTATTTTACCCCTGCCAGCAATACTAAAATTTTAGCCACTTATTTAGGCTTGAAATTTTTAGGAGATTCTCTACCAGGCTGGAGAGTATCCGAAAATACAGACACTTTATTTTTAAGGCCATTAGGGGATCCAAGTTTCCTACATCCCGATTTTGCTTATCAACCTGTTGTTGATTTAATTCAACAAAGCAATAAGCAGGTTGTTATTCGTGCAACAAACCCGCAAGATAATTTTGAACCATTTGGAAATGGCTGGGCATGGAACGATTACGCCGAGGACTACCAGCCAGAAAGAAGCAGAATGCCTATTTATGGAAATGTGGTACATTTTTATCAAGCTAAAGGGTACTTGAATGCGATCAAGCCTTTTTATTTTTTCAAGAACGATAGTAACTTAGGCACTGTTTTTCAAAAAAATTGGTCTAGAAGTAAAGCAAGTAATAATTTTCATGCGACTAATGAAAAAAACACAGCTGCGTATTTTCAGGTGCCGTTTAGCCTATACAATGAACCATTTTTACCTGTAAGTTTATTAAACGATACTTTACAACGAATTATTCCATTATCAGCAGTAAATACAGGAAGTGCCGTTACTGAAAAAATAATTAAAACAGTCCCTACCGATTCATTATTGAAAATAATGATGCGCCGTAGCGACAATTTTTTCGCGGACCAAGTATTATTAATGGCGAGTGAGCAGTTGTTAGGGAAAATGGATGATGCAGCATTAATTGACACCGTAATGAAAACTGATTTTTCTAACCTGCCTCAAAAAATGCGATGGGCTGATGGTAGTGGGTTAAGCAGGTATAATTTAAACACACCTGAAAATTATGTTGCAATATTAAAAAGTATGCAAGACCAATTTGGTCAAGCACGTGTGACCAATATATTTGAAACAGGTGGGGAAGGCACTTTGTCGGCGTATTTTAAAAATTTCCCTGGAGAATTACATGCTAAAACGGGTAGCTTAGGTGGCCAGATAGCATTGAGTGGTTTTATATTTACACTAAAGAAACAGAAATTATATTTCTCGGTTTTAGTATCTAATCACATGAGCCCAACAAGTGCAGGTGTGCGTAGGGCAGTTGAAACTTATTTAAGAGAAGTTGCAAAAAGGAATTAATAAAATAAGTGGGAGTAGGGCTATTTGCTAAACAAGCCGTCTAGGTATTCTTCTTTAAATTCAATATAGGTTGGCGCTCCACTTGCTGTTATATTAGGTGTTTCGCATTCAAGCAGGGATTCAATCAAACCATGCATTTCTTTTTGTGTAAGGGACTGGCCGGCCTTAATAGCCATCTGACGCGACATGCAACGAATTAATTTTTCGCGCTTGCTAAATTTAATGTCTCCGCTAAAATGCTTGAATTGTTCTAATAATAATTCAATTGCGTTCTTTTCATTACCTGAAATAACATCGGCAGGTATACCTTGTATAATAAAACTGTTTTGCCCAAATGGCTCAATTTCGTAACCAATTAAGGCAAGGTCCTCAATAATTTCTTCTAGTAAAATTGCATCGCTAACACTTAGTTCTAATACTACTGGAAATAAACTTTTTTGTGTTGCATGGGGTTGAATACTTGCTTTCTGAAACTTTTCATACAACACACGCTCGTGTGCTAATTGCTGATGTATCATTACACAGCCACTATTGGCAGGAGCAATGATATAAGTATTATTAACTTGTAGTAATGTAGCGTCTTCGTTTATTTGAAGGCCTTTAGCTTCTTTGTACAAACCCATCGAAGAAGGTTTTACAATAAAGGATTCCTTAGTATACCCTTCTTGGCTTGTTTCGTTTGCTGAACTAGGGATATCCGTAAAAAAACTTTTCCAGTCCTGTGTTCTTGCATTGTCGGATTTTGGAATAAAATGTGCCTGATTTTTTTGTGTAAAGCCCGCATACAAAGAACTGCTTGTTGTACTTTGTATTTTTTCTTCGGTAAAAGGTTGTTGAATAGAATCTAAACTTTGAATACCAGCATCTAAGGAAAAATCTAAGGAAGGTGCTATGCTAAATTGAGCCAGCGCGTGCTTGACAGCAGCTTGCACAAATGCGTATATAATTTTATCGTCCTCGAATTTAATTTCTTGTTTGGTTGGGTGAACGTTTATATCTACATGAGAAGGATCCACGTCGATATATAAAATATAACTAGGAAAATTTTCTTTTGAAAGCATGCCCTCAAATGCGTTGGCTACTGCATGATGCAAGTAGGCGCTTTTAATAAAACGTCGATTCACAAAAAAGTACTGATCACTTCTTGTTTTCTTTGCTGTTTCGGGTTTGCCTACAAAACCTGCAATGGTAAGGTAGTCTGTCTTTTCGCCAACTGCCACCAATTTTGCTTGGTAACTATTTCCTAATACTTGTATAGCTCTTTGTTTAAAACTACCGCTCTCCCAATGATATACATCCTGGCCATTACTGGTAAGGCTAAAATATATTTCTGGGAATGCCAAAGCAACTCTTGTAAATTCTTCTAAAATATGTTTTAATTCAGCTGCGTTACTTTTTAAAAAATTTCTTCTAGCAGGCACATTAAAAAATAAATTTTTCATGCTTATACTAGTGCCTACAGGATGCCCAATTGGAGAAGTAGCTATTACTTTACTATGCTCAATGTCTACACTAGTGCCTAATTCGTCTTCTGGTCGTCTAGTTTTTAGGTTTACTTGTGCAACAGCTGCAATAGATGCTAATGCCTCACCCCTAAACCCCATGGTCCTAATTTGAAAAAGGTCTTCAATATTGCTAATTTTACTTGTAGCATGGCGCGCAAATGCGTTTTGTGCATCAATTACACTCATGCCCTTGCCATTATCAATCACTTGAATGAGTGATTTGCCCGCATCATTGATAATGAGTCGAATTTCGGTGGCTCCTGCATCTACCGCATTCTCCAATAATTCCTTCACAGCACTAGCGGGGCGTTGGATAACCTCACCGGCAGCAATTTGGTTTGCAATGTGATCTGGAAGTAAATGTATAGTATCGGCCACTTTTAACACTTTTAAAGTGTGTAAAAGTAGTAAATTTGCGTCTTAAAATAGCAACGAATGACTAGAACGGCAGACATTAAAAAATTATCACATAATTACCTACCTCAGGACTTTGTATTAACAAATTGGGAAACAGTAGAACCCTTTTTTAAGGAATTGAACGAAAGGCCAATTGACAGTAAAGCAACCCTTGAAAAGTGGCTAAAGGATTTAAGTGAATTAGAAGCCTTTATTAGTGAAGATGCTTGTTGGAGGCAAATTAAAATGACCTGCGATACTACCGATAAGTCATTAGAAGACGCGTTTAATTATTTCTGTATGGAAATACAGCCTCAAATGCAGCCATACGCGGATGCTTTGAATAAAAAATTAGTACAGTCTCCATTTACTGCCGAATTGGATGCAAAGGAATATTATACTTATTTACGTTCAGTGAATAAGAGTATTGAATTATTCAGGACGGAGAACATTCCTATTCAAGCCGAGTTAAGTGTTTTGCAACAGCAGTATGGAACTATTGCTGGTAAAATGACGGTTCAAATGGAAGGCAAAGAATATACTTTGCAACAAGCTGCAAAATTTTTAGAACATGAGGATAGAGCGGTAAGAGAAGAAGTGTATCGTAAAATTCAAGATCGTCGTTTACAAGACCAAGAGAGTTTACATGAATTGTTTACTACATTGGTTGAAAAAAGACATCAAGTAGCAGTGAATGCAGGTTTTGCAAATTACAGAGACTATAAATTTGTCGAGCTAGGTAGGTTTGATTATACTAAAGAAGATTGTTTTCAATTTCACGAAGCGGTTAAATTACATGTTATGCCGTTGGTGGATAAAATTTATACGCGTAAAAGAGAAAAACTTGAACTTGATAAATTAAAGCCATGGGATACGGAGGCCGAACCAGCTGGCACACAGCCTTTGCGTCCATTCACGGACGGCAATGATTTGTATGAAAAATCTGTTGCTTGTTTTGAAGCACTGAATCCTTTTTTTGCGGACTGTTTACGTAAGATGAAAGCACTAAAACATTTTGATTTAGAAAGTAGAAAAGGCAAGGCACCAGGGGGTTACAACTGCCCATTAGCAGAATCGGGTGCGCCATTTATTTTCATGAATGCTGCTGGACAAATGGGTGACGTAACTACAATGGTACATGAAGGTGGGCATGCAGTGCATTCTTTTTTATCGCATCCTTTGGAACTAAGTGGGTTTAAAGAATATCCAATGGAAATAGCAGAAGTAGCAAGTATGGCTATGGAATTATTTACCATGGAACATTGGCAATCTTTTTTCGACAACGACGCCGATTTGAAAAGAGCTAAAGAACATCAACTAGAACGTACTATTACTATCTTCCCTTGGATTGCAATTATTGATAAATTTCAACATTGGGTATATGAAAATCCTAGCCATACTGTGCAGCAAAGAACAAACACTTGGCAGAATATTGTAAAAGAATTTTCAAGTAGGAGTATTGATTTCTCAGGACTGAAACAATACCGTGCAATAGGTTGGCAAAGGCAGTTGCATTTATTTGAAGTGCCTTTTTATTATATTGAATATGGAATAGCACAATTAGGGGCTATAGGTATGTGGATGCAATATCAAAAAAATCCAACAGAAGCTTTAGAAAATTACATGAACGCATTGGCATTAGGGGGTACTAGGACTTTACCTGAATTGTATAAAACTGCCGGCCTTGAATTTAATTTTTCTCCTGATTATGTTAAAACATTAATGGATTTTACAAACGAGGAGTTAGAAAAATTGTATAATTAAGATAATAATAAAGCAA
>JBEDKT010000071.1:0-3905 GCA_041172025.1 Bacteroidota bacterium | reverse complement strand
GCTGGCCACATTCTTGTATTAAGTTTGATTTGTTTAATTTTTATATTCAAAACAGTATTCGCTTCTGCAATTGCAGTGCCGTTTGCTGTGTTTATTGGTTTAATTGAGTTGTTAGTTGCTTTCTTGCAAGCATACATTTTCACTATGTTAAGTGCAATGTATATTGGAATGGCAACTGAAGAACATCATCATGAAGCCCATGAAGAACATAAAGAAGTAGCACATCACTAAAAAATAGATTAAGATTTTTTTTCAATAACAATTAAAACGTAAAAAAATGGTAGTAGGAAGTGTTGCCGCAATTGGCGCTGGATTAGCTGCTATCGGTGCCGGAATTGGTATCGGTCAAATTGGTAGAGGTGCTGTTGAAGGTATTGCTCGTCAGCCAGAAGCTGCTAACGAAATCCGTGCTAACATGATTGTTGCTGCTGCGTTCGTAGAGGCTGTTGCCTTGTTCGCTGTGGTTGTTGCCCTTTTGGGTAACGGATAGTCATTGGATGCATTGTCGTAAGACAATTGGATTTCCAAATTATTATAGGCCCTAGCACAGGGCGAAGGGCCTATATTTTTTTAAGAAGAATTATTAATTAAGATAAACGAATAGTATGTTGTTAGAAATTAACCCGTTAGTATTGCCAGATATTGGTTTAGTATTTTGGAATACTATCGCCTTTTTGATGCTATTAATTGTACTACGCAAATATGCTTGGAAGCCTATGTTGAAAGCGATCAGTGATCGTGAACAAGGTATTGAAGACGCTTTGTCAAAAGCGGACAAAATGAAAGCCGATATTGCTGCAATGCAAAACGAGAATGAAGCATTATTAGTGAAAGCCCGTGAAGAAAGAGCTATTTTAATCAAAGAAGCAAAAGAAGCTTCTGAGAAAATGGTTGCTGATGCAAAGGACAAAGCTAAAGCTGAATATGAAAGAATCGTTGCCGATGCACAGGCTGCAATTAACCAACAAAAAAATGCAGCCTTAACTGAAGTTAAGAATCAAGTAGGTGCATTGGTAGTTGAAGTAGCAGAAAAAGTATTACGCAGAGAGTTGAGTAATAAAGCTGAACAAGAAAGCTATATTAAACAAGTTGCTGAAGGAGTTAAGTTAAATTAAATTGTAAGAAATGCCCAACGCACGTTTAGCAGGTAGGTACGCAAAAAGTATATTGGATCTTGCAACTGAGCAAGGCCAGTTGGAAGCTGTTTATGCAGACATGAAATATTTACAAGCTGTATGTAAGGCTAGTAGTGAATTTGTGAATGTATTACGCAGCCCCATTATAAAAGCGGATCAAAAAAATGGTATTATTAATGCCATTACAAAGGATAAAGTGAGTTTGTTAACGCATTCTTTTACCAATTTGCTTGTAAAAAAAGCAAGAGAAGCATCACTTCCAGAAATGGCTACTGCTTTTATTGAACAATACAATGCTATTAAAGGAATTCATCAAGTTACTTTAACAACAGCAGTTGATATAAGCGACGAAATGAAAAAATCTATAGAAGATAAAGTGAAAGCGGAAAACAAATTTGTATCGGTAGAATTGACCACGAAAACTGACGCAAGTTTAATTGGTGGATTTGTAATTGAATTTAATAACAATTTATTGGATGCAAGTATTGCACGAGATCTAAAAGATATTAAAAAACAATTTTTGAATAACGAGTTCATAAGTAAAATATAAATAATCATACATTAAAATAGACTATTATGGCGGACGTAAAACCAGATGAAATTTCGGCGATACTTAGACAACAACTAGGCAATTTCAACGCATCTGCTGATTTAGAAGAAGTGGGAACCGTATTACAAGTGGGTGATGGTATTGCCCGTGTTTATGGTTTAAATGGCGTTAGTAGTGGTGAGTTAGTTGAGTTTGAAAACGGCACTAAAGCTATCGCGCTTAACCTTGAGGAAGACAATGTGGGTGTGGTATTAATGGGAGAAAGCAAGGGTATTAAAGAAGGTAACAAAGTTAAAAGAACAGGACAGATCGCTTCTATTAAAGTAGGAGAAGGGTTAGTTGGTCGTGTTATTAATACATTAGGAGAAGCCATCGATGGCAAGGGTCCTATTAAAGGTGAATTGTATGAAATGCCATTGGAGCGTAAAGCACCAGGGGTAATTTTCCGTGAGCCTGTAAAAGAACCATTGCAAACAGGTATCAAAGCAATTGATGCAATGATACCAATTGGTCGTGGACAACGTGAGTTGGTTATTGGTGATCGTCAAACAGGTAAAACTGCAATTTGCGTAGACACTATCATCAACCAAAAAGAATTCTTTGATGCTGGCAAACCAGTATACTGTATATATGTAGCGATTGGTCAAAAAGCGTCTACTATTGCGGGTGTTATGAAAACATTGGAAGACAATGGTGCAATGGCTTATACTATTATTGTAGCAGCTCCTGCAGCAGATCCGGCTCCTTTACAATTCTACGCCCCATTTGCGGGTGCAGCAATTGGCGAGTTCTTCCGTGATACAGGTCGTCCTGCATTGATTGTATTTGATGACTTATCTAAGCAAGCAGTTGCTTACCGTGAAGTTTCTTTATTATTACGTCGTCCACCAGGCCGTGAAGCATATCCAGGTGATGTATTCTACTTGCATAGTCGTTTATTAGAGCGTGCGGCTAAAGTAATCGCAAATGACGAAGTTGCAAAAAACATGAATGACTTACCAGCTTCTATTAAGCATTTAGTAAAAGGTGGTGGTTCATTAACAGCATTACCAATTATTGAAACACAAGCGGGTGACGTTTCTGCCTATATTCCTACCAACGTAATTTCAATTACCGACGGTCAAATCTTCTTAGAGGGTAACTTGTTCAACGCCGGTATTCGTCCAGCGATTAACGTAGGTATTTCTGTAAGTCGTGTGGGTGGTAACGCGCAGATCAAATCAATGAAAAAAGTATCAGGTACTTTGAAATTAGACCAAGCACTTTACCGAGAATTAGAGGCATTCTCTAAATTTGGTGGTGACCTTGATCCAGCTACAAAGAACGTAATTGATAAAGGTGCTAGAAACGTGGAAATTTTAAAACAAGCTCAGTACACTCCATTTAGCGTGGAAAAACAAGTTGCAATTATTTACTTGGGTACACAAGGTTTATTGAAAGAAGTTTCGGTGCGTAAAGTGAAGGAATTTGAAGCTCATTTCTTATTAGAAATGTCTAACAAATTGCCAAATGTTTTAGCTGAATTCAAAAAAGGAAACTTGCCTGATGACGGTGTTAAACAAATGGTAGATTTAGCGAATAGCTTGATCCCTCAGTATAAATAAATCAACTTTGTTGAAATAGCAAAAAGCCCCTTCCCGAATTATTGGGACGGGGCTTTTTTATGGTTACAGCCATATATTGACAGAACAATTACGTAAAATAAATGTTATTATAGTATGTCGGTAATAGAAGTACAAGATATAAGTAAACAATTTGGCACACTCAAAGCAGTGGATGGCCTTAGTTTTCAGGTGCAAGAAGGAGACGTATTCGGTTTTTTAGGTCAAAACGGTTCGGGTAAGAGCACAACTATAAGAATGTTACTTTCTTTAATTCATCCAAGTAGCGGTTCCATTAACCTCTTTGGAATGCCGTTAAAGGCGCATAGGAATGAGTTATTGGAAAAAGTAGGTGCTATTATTGAAAGGCCCGATTTGTATCCCTATTTGACTGCTAAGGAACATTTGCAGTTGTTTGCCAAAGTACGTAAAAAGCATATCAGCACAAGTGATATAAATGCTACTTTGGAAAAAGTAGGTTTATCAAATCGTTCCACCGACAGGGTGCAAACATTTTCATTAGGTATGAAGCAAAGGTTGGGTATTGGTATTGCATTAGTGCACAATCCTTCATTAATCATACTAGATGAACCCACTAATGGTTTGGACCCACAGGGT
>JBEDKT010000070.1:0-4560 GCA_041172025.1 Bacteroidota bacterium | reverse complement strand
GTATTAGACCATATAGTGCAGCATATTTAAGCTTTCCGAATTTTTTCGATGATGAGGGTCATTGTAAAAGACACTTGTATTAACTAAATTACAATACTTGCTAATTAATCAACTATTAGTGGGCAATTTGGATTTATTTAATACATACTGTTATGAGTGAATATATTAAGTGGTTTGACCAAATCAGGATGGGAGACATTTCGATAGTCGGTGGTAAAAATGCTTCATTGGGTGAAATGTATTCAAAGCTTTCAAATGAAGGTGTTGAAGTGCCAAACGGTTTTGCAACTACTTCAATCGCATTTCAAGATTTTTTACTGGAAAATAATTTAAACACCGCTTTATCGGAGCTAATGAAACAGCTAGATAAAACTACTTATGTCAATTTAAAGGATATAGGTGCTAAAGCAAGAAAACTATTACAGGATACAAAACTGTCTAAGCCACTGGAATCGGCAATTGCAGAAGCTTACACAGCTTTATGCGAACATGAATTTTTTGAAGTCGCAGTTAGGAGTAGTGCTACTGCTGAAGATTTGCCTACTGCAAGTTTTGCAGGGCAACATGAATCCTATTTAAACATTAAGGGACCTGAAGCGGTATTGCAAACAGTTAAGAGGTGTTATGCTTCGCTTTACACCGACAGGGCTATCAAATACAGGGAAGATAATGGGTTTGCACATGACAAAGTTTTATTGTCAGTGGGTATTCAAAAAATGGTTCGTTCCGACAAAGCTTCTTCTGGTGTAATTTTTACATTGGAACCAGAGTCAGGATTTCGTAATATAATTCATATAAGTGGGGTGTGGGGTTTAGGAGAAAATATCGTTCAAGGAACAGTAACCCCAGACGAATTTTTGGTCTTTAAAACAATGCTTGCGCTTGGGAAAAATGCTATCGTACAAAAGAACCTAGGAGCGAAAGAAAAAACTATGATTTATAGTAGTGACGAAAATGAACCGATTATTAATATTCCAACACCTCCTGAAAAGCAATCCATTTTTGTCCTTAATAATGAAGAAATTACAAAACTTGCAGTATGGGCGATGGTTATTGAAAACCATTATAGGAAACCTATGGATATTGAGTGGGCAAAAGATGGCATAACAAATGAAATTTACATTATTCAAGCTAGGCCTGAAACAGTGCATAGTTTACGCAATCCTTTTTTAGTATCAGAATATACACTTTTAACAAAAGGCCTGGCCATTGCACAAGGAGAAGCGGTTGGCGCCAAAATAGTCACTGGCATAGTGCGCATTTTACATTCTCCTAATGAATCCGACAAATTACAAGCGGGTGAAATATTAGTGACTGACATGACTAGCCCCGACTGGGACCCCATTTTAAAAAAATCGGCCGCCATTATTACCAATAAGGGAGGGCGTACAAGTCATGCTTCCATTGTGGCTAGAGAGTTAGGTGTTCCCGCTATTGTTGGCTGCGGTGATGCAACTGAAAAAATAACCGACGGCGCTTTAATTACGGTTTCCTGTAGTGAAGGTAAAACGGGTTTCGTTTATAATGGAAAGTTAGATTTTAAGGAAAAAACAATCGATTTTGAAAATATCGTAAAACCTATAAAGACAAAGGTAATGCTCATTATTGGCGACCCCGAAAAAGCATTCAAATATGCTTTTTATCCTAATGACGGAGTTGGGCTAATGCGGCTTGAATTTATTATTATGCATGCTATTCAAATCCATCCAATGGCATTAGTTAAGTATGACACCTTAAAAGATTTGGCAGCTAAACAAACCATCGAAAAACTTACTATACAATATGCCGACAAAAAACAGTATTTCGTTGATAAATTGGCAGAAGGAATTGCAACAATCGCCTCTGCTTTTTACCCCAAAGAAGTTATTGTAAGAATGAGTGATTTTAAAACGAATGAATACGCTAATTTAATAGGGGGTGCTGAGTTTGAGCCTAAGGAGGAGAATCCTATGCTTGGTTTTAGAGGTGCTTCAAGGTATTATCATGATGCTTATAAAGAAGGATTTAAATTAGAATGCGATGCGATTATAAAAGTGCGCAACGCAATGGGACTTACAAATGTTAAAGTGATGATTCCATTTTGTAGAACAGTGGAAGAAGGCGAAAAGGTGATTGCTACCATGAAAGCATATGGACTTACGCAAGGGGAAAATATTTTAGAGATTTATGTAATGGCCGAAATTCCAAGCAATGTGTTATTAGCCCATAAGTTTGCAAAAATATTTGATGGATTTTCTATTGGTTCTAATGACTTAACACAGCTTACCCTAGGCATTGACAGGGATTCATCCATTATTAGTAATTTATTCAGTGAACAAAACGAAGCGGCCATGGAAATGGTTTCCATGATGATACAAAAAGCTAAAAATGCAAACACACGCATTGGCTTATGTGGTCAGGCGCCAAGCGACTTTCCTGAGTATGCTAAATTTTTAGTGCAAGAAGGAATTGACAGTATCTCATTTAATGTAGACGCCTTAATTAGGGGTATTGAAAATATTAAATTAGCCGAAGCGGCTATAAAATAATTAAATATAGTATATGCAAAGATTAAAAAACAAAGTTGTTATTGTTACAGGTGCGGCAGGTGGCATGGGTGCTGCCATTGCTAAGTTATTTGCTGAAGAAGGTGCAAAAGTATTAGCTACCGATATACAAGAAGAAAAACTAGAAGCTTGGGTGCATGCTGCAAAAAAAGTAGACGGTTTGTTAATTGAACATATGAAGCATAATGTAACTAGTGAAACTGACTGGAAACATGTATGCGAAAAAGCAATTTCATTGTATGGGAAAATTAATATTTTAGTTAATAATGCTGGAATTTATCCCGGGTTTGTTGACTGCGAAAGCACGACCATTGATATTTGGGGGAAAGTAATTTCTATTAACTTAACAGGACCCTATATTGGCTGCAGAACAAGCATACCTTATATAAAAGTTGCGGGAGGTGGATCCATTATTAATATTGCTTCAATTGCGGGACTAGTTGGAGGGAATGGCACGGCTTATTCAGCTTCAAAAGGGGGGTTAATTGCACTTTCAAGGGACTTGGCTATTACTTTAGCCAAAGACAAAATACGGGTAAATACAATCTGCCCAGGTGCCATTTTAACGCCAATGACGGAGGAGTTACTTAAGGCCCCGGAAATGCAGGAAGTAATAAAAAACATGTCCGCATTACGGCGCGTTGGGGAGGCAATGGAAATTGCGATGGGTGCTTTATATTTGGCAGCTGACGAATCTACTTACACGACAGGTACCGAACTTGTAATTGATGGAGGTTCAATTTCTAAATAACAAAACCTAATAATAATCATAAATTGTGTTGTTATGAAAATCAAGTTTCTTTTTCTTTTTCAATTTTTATTTTTAGCAAATTTGTTTGCTCAAAAAACAACCGTCTATACATCAGGAACGGAAGGATATAGTAGTTTTCGAATCCCTGCAATTATAGCATTGAAACAAGACACTTTACTTGCATTTGCAGAAGGTCGTGTAAATAATGCTGGTGATTTTGGGGACGTTAATATTGTATTGAAAAAAAGTTGGGACAATGGCAGGACTTGGTCCAATATTACTACAGTGGTTGATTATAATAAATTACAAGCGGGTAACCCAGCACCAGTAGTTGATTGGACTGACCCTAAATACCCTAATGGCCGTATTTTTTTATTTTACAATACTGGGAACAATCACGAGGGGGAAGTAAGGAAGGGTATTGGCCTTAGGGAAGTATGGTATATCACATCTATCGATGGTGGCAATACTTGGTCCTCGCCAGTGAATATTACTTTACAAGTTCACCGCCCCTACCAAACAAATATTAATCCAGCTTATCATTTTAAAGAAGCATGGAGGTCCTACGCCAATACTCCAGGACATGCAATTCAATTTAAGGAGGGCGCGCGTAAAGGAAGGATATATGTAATTGGCAACCATTCTACGGGCTGGCCAAAAAATGATTATACCGATTATGATGTTCACGGATTTTATTCCGATGATCACGGAGCAACTTTTCAATTGTCAAACAATTTAAACTTGCCTGGTTCAAATGAAGCAACGGCGGTTGAATTAGCTGGGGGCAAATTAATGATTAATGCCAGAAACCAGAAGGGCACTCCTAGGCAGCGCATAGTTGCACTAAGCAGCGATGCTGGAGTAAATTGGGATACTAGTTACTATGATGCACAATTACCAGACCCTGTTTGCCAAGGGAGTATATTAGGAGTGCAATTAAAAAATAAAAAACAAGCACTTGCGTTTTGTAATAATAAGGACCCTCAAAAAAGAGACAATTTAACTTTGCAAATTAGTTTTGACCAAGGACTTACATGGGCTAGGCAAATAGAAGTAGCTAAAAACAATACGCCCGATAATTATAAAGGCGACTATACAGGATATGCTGATTTGGTGGAGCTGAAAAATAACAAATTAGGTATTTTGTATGAGTTAGATAATTATAAAAAAATTGTTTTCGAACCAGTGCTTATAAAGTAATAATTCTTTTCTATCGTTTTATATTTATTTCTACCTTTTTATCTTACATTCATAATGTATAAA
>JBEDKT010000069.1:0-18123 GCA_041172025.1 Bacteroidota bacterium | reverse complement strand
ATATTTAGTTCTTTTTCAAAAGGCGCAATTTCTACTTTATCAACCAATATACTGCTTCGTAAAATATTACTTAATTCGGTTATGGCTTGCCTGGCACGTATTGGATTTTCGTCTACCAATGCCCGAATACTATTTAGTGCATTAAATATAAAGTGCGGATTAATTTGCGACTTAATGGTTTTAAGCTGTAATTCCTTAATGGTGCTTTCTAGTTTAATTTTTTGAATTTCTTCTGCATTTGAAAATTCGATATAATGCCAAAGTATATAAACCGACATCCATATTAATAAAATTGGTGTGTCAAAAATTAAACTTATTAAAAACCTTTTTACGACCCTCGCCGAACGCCAGTCTTGTGCAATTTGTTGAACAGAAAAATCAGGCAGTGTATAGGTTGTCATTGACTTACCAGCGTCGTACAATTTAAAGATTTCAAAAATAAAACTCGCTAATGCACTATATAGGATAGCGGAAATAATAAATAAGAAAAATAATCTCCACCACTTATTTGAAGTCATTGGTGGGCGCATTCTAAAACGTAACATTGCTGTCCTTAATAAGTGCGTAATTAGTAACCCTAGTAAAATATTAATAGTCATTCTAGGATAGAAAATAGGACTTAACTGCTTTTCAAGGATATAGGAGAAAAATATGATGGTAAGGCCATAGCAAAACCAACCTGCCAGCTGGCAAGTCCAATAAAAGGAGGAGGGATGTTTTTTCATCTACCCAAATTTACTCCAATATCCGGTTTCGAGCCCGCTAATTTAGGACTAGTGGCAAATTAGGTAGGTATGCGGTATACCTCTATTTATCTTTGAACTTTTGACCTATATTTATGTTATTAACTTACTTTTACATACCAAAACTTAATAATGCATTTCGAAGCAGGCCCTTTATTGAAAACAATTGATTCCCCTGATGATTTGAAAAAAATCTCTAGAGAGAAGTTGAATCAAGTTTGTGACGAATTGCGTCAATACATCATTGATGTGGTAAGTGTACATGGCGGGCATTTTGCATCTAGCCTTGGGGTTGTAGAATTAAGTGTCGCTTTGCATTATGTATACAACACTCCTTACGACCAGTTAGTATGGGATGTGGGGCACCAAGCTTATGGCCATAAAATTTTAACTGGCAGAAGAGACCTGTTTATTTCAAATAGAAAATATAAGGGACTAAGTGGTTTCCCTAAACGTTCCGAAAGCGTGTATGACACTTTTGGCGTGGGGCATTCTTCTACTTCAATTTCGGCTGCCTTAGGTATGTCCATGGCCGCAAAATATAAAAAAGAGGATAGGAAATCAGTTGCAATAATTGGCGATGGTTCGCTGACGGCCGGCATGGCTTTCGAAGCTATGAACCACGCGGGTGTTGCCGACAGTGATGTGTTAATTATTTTGAACGATAACAACATGAGCATCGACCCTAATGTGGGTGCACTAAAAGAATATTTAACTGATATTAGTACTTCTCCTACCTACAACAAATTCAGAGACGAACTTTGGCAATTAATGGGTAAGCTTCCTATTGGAAAAACATTCACTAGGGAGATGGCCTCTAAAGTAGAAGCGGGTTTAAAAGGGGTTGTTTCTAAAAGCAGCAATTTATTCGAGGCATTAAACCTGCGTTATTTCGGTCCTATTGACGGACATAATATCACAAACTTAGTTGACACCTTAAAGGATTTACGTGATATTCCTGGCCCTAAAATATTACATATCCTAACTGTTAAAGGAAAAGGATACGAGTTGGCAGAAAAGGACCAAACTAAATGGCATGCTCCAGGACTTTTTGATAAGTTAACTGGTGAGATTATAAAGAAAAAAATTGAAACGCCTCAGCCACCAAAATACCAAGACGTTTTTGGTAATACCTTAGTTGAGTTGGCAACACAAAATTTAGACATTATGGGCGTAACCCCTGCAATGCCTAGTGGGTCGTCTTTAAAATTCATGATGGATGCTATGCCAGACCGCGCATTTGACGTTGGTATTTGCGAACAACATGCTGTAACATTAAGCGCAGGGTTAGCAACACAAGGTTTAAAAGTGTTTTGTAATATTTATTCTTCATTTATGCAACGTGCTTACGACCAAGTAATTCACGATGTGGCTATACAAAAACTACCTGTTGTATTTTGCCTTGACCGCGCTGGACTTGTGGGAGAAGACGGACCAACACACCACGGATGTTATGATTTAGCTTTTTTTAGATGTATTCCAAACATGATTATTTCCGCTCCTATGAACGAACAGGAGTTGCGTAACCTTATGTATACTTCCCAATTGCCAGAAATTAAATTACCTTTTGTAATACGATATCCTAGGGGTGAAGGTGTAATGGTTGATTGGAAAAAACCATTTGAAAAAATAGAAATTGGAAAGGGCCGAAAATTAAAAGACGGAAAGGATATTGCTATTCTTACTATTGGTCACCCTGGAAATTTTGCTCAAACTGCTATCAGGAATTTAAGGACAGAAGATATCGATCCTGCACATTACGATATGCGTTTTGTAAAACCATTAGATGAAAATTTATTACATGAAGTTTTCCAGCGCTATGATAAAATAGTGACAGTAGAAGACGGTACTATTGTTGGTGGTTTAGGAACTGCTGTATTAGAATTTATGAACGCACATGGCTACAAGAGCCAAATAAGTATTTTGGGTATTCCTGATGCCATTGTAGAACATGGTAGCATAAAAGAATTACATCATGAATGTCATTACGACGCTGCTGCCATTGGCGATGCAGTTAAAACAATGCTTGGGAAATCGGTACTAATTGAAGCTTAGTAACTACCATTTAAATGGCCCAGTTAGTTTAAACTAGGGTCAAAATCTCCTTCTCCTGTTAATGTTTCTGTATCATTTGGCTCGTCCTTAAACGCATCCAAATTGGGTGTCTCATAAGCATCAACGGGTTCAATATAGCCAGGCTCTAAGTCGTCCTCCCTGTTTTCGTTCCATTCGATTATAAAATTATTTCTACCTTCCCCAACCGACAAACGCATATATTTTTGTTGTGCCAATTCTAGTATTGACAAGAAAAGAAATAAAGCATGCACACGGTCCTCACAAATATCAAACACTTTTTCAAAAGCTACTGTTTTGTCTTCTTGCACCGCCTTTAATAAATACTCTCTACTTCCTTCCATGGTATAATTATACCTAACCACAGTGTGTACCGGCTTGTTTTGGCGATCCTGCAAACGAGTCATTACTTTTTCAAATGACTTCATTAGCTTGAACAAAGTAACTGTTTGAAGTTCTGTACCTTCCGCTGCTTCTTCCCCAACTAGTGACATTTCTTTTTGAATATTGCCACGCTTCATCATTAACATCCTTAGTGACTCAAGGTCGGCCATTTCAACTGCCGCTTCTTTGTACTTTTTATACTCTAATATCTTATCAATTAATTCTTGCCTTGGGTCAATTTCGTTTCCAGAAGAATCTATTTCTTTTCTTGGCAATAGTAATTTTGCCTTTATGCGCATTAGTGTAGAAACGAAAAGTATAAACTCGCTACTTAATTCAATATTCAGTTTGTCTTGGCCGTGAATAAAGTCCAAGAAATCTTTGATAATTTTTGTGATCTGAATATTATAGATGTCCATCTCGTCCCTTTCAATGAAGAAAAGTAAAAGATCAAAAGGCCCTTCGAACTGGTCTACCTTAATGGAATAGTTAGCGTGCTGACTCATAGGCTACAAAGAAAAGAAATAGGCTGCAAATAATCGTCAATTGATTGATTATTTATCCACTTTAAGCTAAAAAGTGACATCTTTGGCCAAATTATTTAACATGCAAGCCAAGTGGATCAATTGGGTCATTTTTATTGCGCTGTCCATTATATGGGGCAGTTCCTTTTTACTTATGAAAATAGGAATGAAAGAAGGCCAATTTCAGCTAAGTCCATTTCAGGTTGCGTCCTTAAGAATGATGTTTTCCGGCTTGGTGCTTATCCCTTTTGCGTTCAAAGCATTTAAAGCTATACCAAAGGATAAATTGGGCATTGTGGTTTTGTCCGGAATTTTGGGCAGTTTTATACCTGCCTATTTATTTTGCATTGCTGAAACGAAAATTGACAGTGCACTAGCTGGTATATTAAATTCACTAACCCCACTGTTCACCATACTTGTAGGTATTGCATTTTTTAAACTAGACGCTGATGGAAAAAAAATAATTGGAATCCTACTTGGCTTGGTTGGACTTTCATTATCTGTAGCGGCAGGAAAAGGGATTAGCCTTGGTAATTTCTCCTATAGCTTTCTGGTAATTATCGCCACCATTTTTTATGGGATAAATGTAAATATGGTAGGGAAGTTTATGCACAATATAGCTGCGCTACATATTGCCTCTCTTGCATTTGTATTTTCAATGGTACCCAGTTTTATAATTTTATATTTAACTGGCTATTTTAGCTACAACTTTAGTGATGCAGTATTCATACAAGCTAGTATGGCAGGCGCTGTGCTAGGAATTGTTAATACTTCACTTGCTTCTATCCTGTTTTATGTTTTAGTAAAAAGGTCGGGTATTATGTTTGCCGCAATGGTTACTTATGCAATTCCTTTTGTGTCCTTAGCCTTAGGTTTATTGTACAATGAACCCATTCATCCACTAAGAATTGTTGGACTAGTAATTATTTTAGTTGGTGTGTATATCGTGAACAAAAAGCCGACAGTAAAGTAGTTGCTTATACCGTCATGATTTCTTTTTCCTTCGCTTCTAGGTGCTTTTCAACTAGTGCGATATGCTTGTCGGTAATTGTTTGGATTTCGTCTTCTGCTCCTTTACAAATATCCTCACTTGTGCCGTCCTTTTGTAGTTTCTTAACTTGTTCAATATGGTCACGTCTAATATTACGAATAGCTACCTTGCTTTGTTCTCCTTCTGCACTCGCTTTTTTGAACAGCTCCTTTCGACGCTCTTCCGTTAATGGAGGCATGAATAAGCGAATATTTATACCGTCATTTTGAGGCGTAATGCCAATATTCGCAGCCATTATTGACCTTTCAATGGGCGCAAGCATGTTTTTCTCCCAAGGTTGGATACTAATTGTTCTCGAATCCAATACTTGTACATTAGCCACTTGGCTTATTGGTGTAGGCGTTCCATAATAATCAACATTGATACCATCTAAGATAGAAGGAGTCGCTTTTCCCGCCCTAATTTTAGAAATCTCGATTTCCAAATGATTAATCGCCTTTTTCATGGCCGATTCTGCTTCACTTGTGATTTTTTTTAGTTCCTCTGACATACTTGGATAATTTGAGGCTACAAAGCTACGCAAATCATCGTATTCTACATAGGCCTTTTTTTAAGCCTTTATTAAATAATTCAATGCTTTTTAGCGTATGAATTCTATCTTTGCGCTCACAAGTATTGAATATTATGCCAACAACTGAATTAACAAAAATCGCCTCCCAAGTTAGAAGAGACATTGTAAGAATGGTACACGCTCAACAAAGTGGTCACCCAGGTGGCTCATTAGGTTGCACCGACTTCCTAACAGCGCTTTATTTTAAAGTGATGAAAATAGATACCAACTTTTCTATGGACGGGAAAAATGAAGATTTGTTTTTTCTTTCTAACGGCCACGTTTCTCCTTTGTTTTATTCAGTATTAGCAAGAGCTGGTTATTTTGACATTAAAGAATTAGCTACATTTCGAAAAATAAATTCTCGTTTACAAGGACATCCAACCACACACGAACACCTTCCTGGTATTCGTATTGCAAGTGGTTCATTGGGCCAAGGAATGAGTGTGGCAATTGGTGCTGCATTAACTAAAAAGTTTAACAACGACGATCGCATTATATATTCATTGCATGGCGATGGCGAATTACAAGAAGGTCAAAACTGGGAAGCGATTATGTTTGCTGCTCATAATAAAGTTGACAACTATATCGCTACCATTGATGTAAATGGCCAACAAATTGATGGTCCTTTGAGTGCGGTATTGTCTTTGGATAGTTTAGAAGATAAGTTTAAAGCCTTCCATTGGACTGTATTACATATGGACGGACACGACATGGACAATATCGTTGCTACCTTAGAAAAAGCAAAGAGTTTGACTGGACAAGGCAAACCAATTTGTATTTTAATGAAAACCGAAATGGGCAAAGGTGTTGACTTTATGGAAGGAAGCCACGAGTGGCATGGCATTGCGCCAAGCGACGACCAATTAACAAAAGCATTGGGCCAACTAGAAGAAACATTAGGAGACTATTAATCCTGGAGCATATTATTTAAAGCCTAAGTCTTAATTGATTTAGGCTTTTTTAATGCCCTTTGTTGCCCTGTAATAAAGTAAAGGACAGCCTAAACAATTCTTTCAAATAAGCGTGATGCCGCTTTTCGAGCAGGTATCCATCCAGCTAAAATAGCAATTACTATTACAAGGGAGGTAATAGCGACATAGTCCATTATCATTGGCTTTATTGGATAATAATCAATTACAAAAGAATTGCCAGCCAGTTTTATAAAATGGAATTTATATTGCAGCCAACAAAAAATACTTGCAAGTAACCCTCCAATAAAAGCACCCGCAAATGCCATGATGCCCGATAGTAATAAAAATATTTTTTGAATGTCCCAAGGTGTTGCACCTAATGCATGTAAAACATGAATGTCCTTTTGTTTTTCTAATACCAACATTGTTAATGCACCTACTAAATTAAAAGAAGCAACTACCATTATTAATGCAAGGATGGCAAATATGATCCACTTTTCTACCTGCATTATTTTATACAAATCGCTATTTTGTTGATATTTATTTTTAACAACAAAGCTGTTTCCCATAATTGCTTGAACCGCCTCCATTACATCGCTTTCTTGATTGCTGTTCACCGAAAACTCAATGGCGGTATACTGGGTAGTATCTAAATCAAATAAATATTGAGCGAAAGCATAATTAGTAAAAACATATTGTTCATCAAATTCTTGTTGAACCGAAAAGGCGCCAGACTGAGTAGCCAGCAAAGAATTCAATTGCCCTATTGCTGTAAAAGCCTTGCCAGACCTGTTTACAGCATATAGTTGCAAGGTGTCGCCTATCATTTCTTGAAATAGTCCAAGCTTTTGTTCTACCCCAATACCTATTACCAATTTGGGATTTGCAAAGGTTCCTAATTCAAAACTACCTCGCTTTAAATAATCACTTACTTTATTAATATGGCTATAAGTAGCTTCTACTCCTTTTACTTGCACTACCGATTGCAAACCGTCTTTAACTAATAATGCGCGGCTTTCAACGGTCTTACTAACCCAATTTACGCCGCCAATAGCTTGCAGCTGGTGTACTGTGCTGTCCTGAATAGTAAAAAATTTCCCTTGTTTTGGTGTGACACGTATGTCAGCATAAAAATCGGCATACAAACCCTTTACCACTTCTGTAAAACCATTTGATACACTTAGTATAGTAATTAAGGCGGCGGTGCCAATCGCTATTGCAAAAACACTAACCCAAGCAATTATTTGAATTGCCTGAAAAGCATACTTGCCTCTAAAATAACGCCATGCAAATAAAAAATGCACTTATAACTTTTTTAGGATCTCTTCCATTTTAAACACATAATCTAATGTGTCGTCTAAATAAAAATGTAATACAGGGATACGCCTTAATTGCTGCTTCATTGCCTCTTGTAAATGCTTTTTTATATCCCAAGCACGTGCTTCAATTTGTTTGAAACATGCGTCTGTATCCTTAACTTGAAACAAGCTTAAATAAATACGTGCTTCCAATAAGTCGGGAGTCACTTTTACGGTAGAAATGGATACCATTCCCCCTTGTAAATTGTTGAGTCCCAATTTAAGAAATATTTCGTTTAAGGTACTTTGGATTGCACCCGCTACTTGTTTTTGTCTTTTACCTTCTTCCATAATCAAAATCGTTGATTCGCTGTAAAATTAGTTACTTTGCTCATTATTCCGAAGAATAGTTTGAATATGAAGAAATTTATTCGCATCATTAGTTATATCAGAGAATACAAAGCCTTTATGGGCTTGTATACCCTTTTCATTTCCTTGTCAATTGTGTTTAGCTTATTCTCATTGGGAATGCTAATGCCCTTTATGGACCTTATCTTTGGCATCAATGAATTTTCGAGCACTGCGGTAGTTGCCACACCCGACTCGGGGAATATTAAGGAAGTACTTTATAGCTTCTTGCAAAAAAACATCCTACAATATGGTAAGACCAATGCACTTGGCTGGATTTGCCTAGGATTTGTTACTACAGTATTATTAAAAAATATTTTCTTGTACTTGGCTTTCTACTTTTTGGCACCTATCCGAAATGCTGTAACAAAAAAGTATTCAAAATTACTTTACGACAAAATTCTAAAATTACCGATTGGCTATTTTACTGAACAAAGGAAGGGGGATATACTAAGCAGGTCGTCCAATGATATCGCCGAACTTGAGAGCTCCGTAATTGGCGCCTTAGAAGGATTAATTAAAGAACCTTTGAATATTATAGGTATTCTAATTTTCTTATTTCTTATAAGTGCCAAGCTAACTTTATTTGTATTTATTTTATTACCGCTAGCAGGATTAATTGTAGGCCGTATTGGTAGAAGTTTAAAAAAACATACTAATAAGGCACAAGTAAAGTGGGGTGAGATTATGAGCCAAATGGAGGAAACTTTAACTGGGCTTAGAATTATTAAAGCCTTTACTGCTGAAGACAAAGTAAAGAAACAATTTTACGGACTTGTGGACGAAGTATTTCATATTAAAAACCGCTTATTAAACCGTCGTGATTTAGCCTCTCCGGTTTCAGAAACCTTGGGTGTTATTATATTATGTTGCGTATTATGGTTTGGCGGGAACTTAGTATTGAAAGGAGAAATCTTGTCGGGCAGCCAGTTTATTGTTTACATAGCCTTGTTTTCGCAAATCATTAATCCCGCAAAAGCCTTGTCCCAGTCGGCTTATAACGTTACCAGAGGAAATGCTACTTTAGACCGTTTAAATGAAATCCTAGAGGCACCTGTAATGGTTGTAGAGAATGAACACCCTGTTTCCTTAGCTGGCTTTAATGATGCTATATGTTTCGAAAACGTGCAATTCTCTTATCAAGACGCTGGTATATTAAGTAATATTAATTTAACCATTAAAAAAGGTAAATCTATCGCGTTAGTAGGCGCAAGTGGTGCAGGGAAAAGTACACTTGCCGATTTAGTACCTCGCTTTCATGACGTAAGTAGTGGCACTTTATCTATTGATGGCATAAATATTAAAGAATACAGTTTATCCAGTTTAAGAAAACAAATAAGTGTAGTTACACAGGAACCAATATTATTTAATGATACAATAGCTGCTAATATTTCACTTGGCAAGCCGGCTGCTTCTGAAGCAGAAATCATTGAGGCTGCAAAAATTGCAAACGCCTATGATTTTATTATGAAAAAGGAAAATGGATTCCAAACAATAATTGGAGACAGGGGTAGCAAATTAAGTGGAGGCGAACGTCAACGCTTAACAATTGCTCGTGCAGTTTTAAAAAATCCACCAATTTTAATTTTGGATGAAGCTACTTCGGCATTAGATACTGAAAGTGAAAAATTAGTTCAGGATGCAATTAATAATATGATGCAAAATAGAACTTCTATAGTAATTGCACATAGATTATCTACCATTCGTCATGCCGATGAAATTATTGTGTTACAAAAAGGTGCCATTGTTGAAAGAGGCAATCACGAATCATTAATTGCTCAAGACGGTTATTATAAGAAATTAATTGAAATGCAAGAAGTGAAATAACTTGCTTTTACTACTATAAGTGCAGCATCTATATTGCATAAAAAAACCTGATAATTACTTATCAGGTTTTTTTATTTTATTCAGTTGAAGCGACTATTGTTCGCTGCTGTTTTTAACATACCCTAATTTAGCTTCTAGGCTTAAAGTAGCGTGAGGCACCGCGCGTAAACGTGCTTTGTCTATTAAACGGCCCGTTACTCTACAAATACCATAAGTTTTGTTTTCAATGCGCATTAAGGCTTTCTCTAAATGGTCAATGAAAGTAATTTGGCGACTAGCCATTTGGCTTAATTGCTCTCTTTCCATACTCACACTACCATCCTCCATTGTCATATAGCGTGCGTCATCGTTATCTCCACCCATTTCGTCTTTGCGAGTGATTAAACCTTGCAAGTATAATAATTCCTTCTTAGCAGCATCTAACTTTTTGGAAATCAAATCCCTAAACTCTATTAATTCAGCGTCAGAATATTTAACTAAAGTTTCAGTAGATCTTTCTACTTCTTTTCTTTTTTCCATTGGCACATACCCTGGTTGATAAGGTACACTGCTTTTACTATTGATCTTAGGAACTTTTACGTCTTTAATTGGCTCTGCTATTTTACGCACCGGCTTTACTGGTGGCGTAGGTATTTTTGGTACAGGTTTAGCAGGAGGCACATATTTTTCAACTGGCTTCACCACAGGTACAGGTTTAGAAGGCAGTGTTTTTAATGGAGGCTTTGCTGGACTAACTGTTTTTTTAGCAGGCGCTGCTTTTACAGGAGCTGCTTTAACAATAGGTTTTGCTGGGGCTACAATTTTTTTAACGGGCACAGCTGCTTTTTTAACAGGCGCTGCTTTTGCAGGTGCAACTACTTTTTTAGCTAGTACCGCTTTTTTAACGGGTACTGCCTTTTTAACAGGAGCCGCCTTTTTTACAGGTGCTACTTTTTTTGCAGGCGCAACTACTTTTTTAGCTGGTGCAGCTTTTTTTACAGGAACTGCTTTCTTAGCTGGTGTTGCTTTTTTTGCAGGAACTGCTTTTTTAGCTGGCGCCGCCTTTTTTACAGGTGCTGCTTTTTTTACAGGTGCTGCCTTTTTTGCAGGTGCGGCTTTTTTAGGAGCTGGTTTTTTTGTAGCCATAATAAAATTATCCTTTTTGTAAAACTGAAATCCTTAATTTTTGGTCATTAATTTCGACATCCACTCCTTCTTCTAAAGAAGAAACCCAGTCAATCTCCAATGCCAGTATTTCGCGGCAAATATAGTCTGAAAATTGATTAATGGAGTCCTTCAGTTCCGTATTATCCACAATTCGGAGTAAAATCTTGTCTGTAAGCTCAAAATTGGCCTCTTTTCTGATGTTTTGGACCCTATTTACCAATTCTCGCGCATTTCCCTCTTTTAATAAGGCAGGGCTTAAACTAATGTCTAAAGCAACCGTCAATCCATTCTTTACTGCCACACTCCAACCTGGTATATCTTCAGCAATTATATCTACTTCACTGATTAACAATGGAATAGACATTCCTTCAATTTCTAAATTTAATACCCCCTCCTTTTCTAATTGGCTTATTTGTGCTTGGTTAAGCCCCGCAATAGCTGCAGAAGCCTCTTTCATCTTAGTTCCAAGCTTGGCACCTAATAACTTGAAGTTTGGTTTTAGTTTTTTGCTAATTACCCCTTCTGTTTCTGTTATATAATTAATTTCTTTAACATTCACTTCTGCCAAGATTAATTCTTCCATTAATTCAATAGCAGACTTTGTAGCAGGATCTAAAACAGGTATTAATATTTTTTGTAATGGTTGACGTACTTTAATATTTACTTTTTTCCTTATAGATAATACCAATGAACAAATGTCTTGAGCCATTTGCATGCGCGCCTCTAAAGCAACATCCATTTTTGATGTATCCGCAACAGGAAAATCTAAGTGATGAATTGAACTTGCGGTAAAACGATTCGTGACCCCATTTAAATTTCGATACACTTGATCACAAAAGAACGGAGCAATTGGCGCCATTAACCTAGTGATTGTTTCCAAACACTCATATAAAGTTTGATAGGCACTAATTTTGTCTTCGGTATACGTCCCTTTCCAAAAACGACGACGACATAAACGTACATACCAATTACTTAAATGCTCGTCTACAAAAGTTTCAATAGCTCGGCCTGCGACAGTTGGTTCGAAGTCGTCCATTGCGGTTGTAACAGTTTGTACCAAACTATTTAAAGAAGAAATAATCCAACGATCAATTTCTGGTCTTTGATTAACTGGCACATAAGCCTGTTCAAATTTGAAACCATCTACGTTCGAATACAATACAAAAAATTGATACGTATTATATAAAGTACCAAAGAACTTTCTTTGCACTTCTTGTATGCCCGATAAATCAAATTTTAAATTATCCCAAGGTGAAGCGTTTGTAACCAGATACCATCTTGTTGCATCGGCTCCATAAGTTTGTAATGTTTCAAAAGGATTCACAACATTTCCCAAACGCTTACTCATTTTATTACCGTTCTTGTCTAATACCAAACCATTGCTCATTACTGCTTTATAGGCTACACTATCAAAAAGCATAACACCCAAAGTATGTAAAGTATAAAACCATCCGCGGGTTTGGTCCACACCCTCGCAAATGAAATCTGCAGGGAAGGCTTCTCCTTTATCAATAAAATCTTTATTCTCAAATGGATAATGCCATTGCGCATAAGGCATCGCGCCAGAGTCAAACCACACATCCACTAAATCTGAAACTCGATACATAGGTTTCCCAGTCGCACTCAGTAATTCAATTTGATCCACATAGGGTTTATGTAAATCAACATCTAATTTTCCGTCCTTTATTGCTAATGTAACTCCCTTATTAAATCCTTTTTCTTTTGCGGCTAAAAAACCTTGTGTTAATTCTTCGATAGAACCAATACAAATTTCTTCCGCACCATCTTCTGTTCTCCAAATGGGCAATGGCGTTCCCCAATACCTACTGCGTGATAAATTCCAATCCACCATATTCTCCAACCAATTTCCAAAACGACCTTCGCCTGTACTCTTTGGTTTCCAATTAATGGTTTTATTTAATTCTACCATACGATCCTTCACAGCAGTAGTTTTTATAAACCAAGCGTCTAATGGATAATATAATATTGGCTTATCTGTTCTCCAGCAATGCGGATAATTATGTTCATATTTCTCCACCTTAAATGCACGATTTTCTTTTTTCAATTTCACTGAAATATCAACATTCACATCCTGAAAATCCTTTTCGTCCTTATAATTTTTTACATAGCGGCCGCTAAATTCTCCAACACCTTCTACAAATTTTCCTTCACGGTCCACTAATGTTATAATACCTAAATTATTTTTTTGTCCTACTTTATAGTCATCTGCACCAAAGGCAGGCGAGGTATGCACGATACCAGTACCGTCTTCTGTAGTCACAAAATCACCAAGAATTATTTTAAACGGATCGCCTTCAATATTTTTAGGGTCGTTTGCTTCAAATGGCATTAACTGCTCGTAGCGTAATCCGTTTAATTGAGCACCCTTAAATGATCCGATTACTTTCCAAGGAATTAATTTATCCCCTTCTGCAAAACTTTCCAAGCCTTGTCCTTCTTCTTTAAAATATTTAGCTATTAAGGCATTAGCGATAATTACATTTACCGGCAATGCTGTGTATGGGTTATACGTTGCTACTAAAGCATACTCAATATTAGGCCCTACTGTTAAACCAAGGTTAGATGGCAAAGTCCATGGAGTGGTTGTCCACGCCATATAATACACTTCTTTGCTTTTTTCGTTCACAGCAACTGCATCAAAAATAAATTGACTTTCTGGAGAATGAATCGCCTTAAACATGGCAACTACCGAAGTATCTTTTACATCCTTATAAGTGCCTGGCTGATTTAATTCATGCGAACTTAATCCAGTTCCTGCAGCGGGCGAATAAGGTTGTATACTAACGCTTTGGTACAAGTACCCTTTTTTATAAAGCGTACTTAATATCCACCAAAGTGTTTCAATATAATTATTTTCAAAGGTGATATAGGGGTTGTTTAAATCAACCCAGTATCCCATCTTATTGGTAATATCATCCCATTCTTTTTTATAACGCAATACCGCTTCTCTACATTTCTTATTATATTCTTCTACGCTAATTTTTTTTCCGATGTCCTCCTTTGTGATGCCTAATTCTTTTTCAACACCCAACTCAACTGGCAAGCCATGGGTATCCCATCCACCTTTTCTTTTAACCTGAAAACCTTGCATTGTTTTATATCGGCATACCATATCCTTTAATGTTCTTGAAATAACATGGTGTATACCAGGCATTCCATTAGCACTTGGCGGGCCTTCAAAAAACACAAATGGCTTTTTGCCTTCACGTAAACTCACTGATTGTTCAAATGCTTGTTCTTTTTTCCAAGCGGCTAATATTTCTGCCTCAATAGTAGGCAGATGTAGTCCATTAAATTCGGGGTATTGATTGCTCATAAAACGCTTATCCTAGCTGATTTTTAGGGCACGAAGGTACGAATAAGGGCTTACATATTTGTATTTTCGACCTTTTGCCCCTCTTTTTCATTAGAATCGCTGAAAAACTTGTTCTGGAATACAAAAAGTGCAATAACCCCAGTGCTAATTGCCATATCGGCAAAATTGAAAACTGGACGGAAAAACTCAAATTCTTCCCCTCCCCAAACAGGAACCCAACTAGGGAAATGGGCATTCGTTATTATAGGGAAATAGAACATGTCAACTACTTTGCCATGTAGTAAGCCAGCATAGCCGCCCTCTGTAGGAAGTAAGCTTGCTACCATTGTAGTGTAGGGAACACTAGCGTCAAAAATGACTCCATAAAAAATACTGTCAATTAAGTTTCCAATAGCACCTGCATAAATTAAAGCAGCACATATAATAAACCCATTATGGTATTTCTTTTCAATGAAACCCTTTATTAAGAAGGTTCCCCAAATAACCGCAATTAAGCGAAATAAGGTTAAGGTTATTTTGCCCAATCCTCCTCCAAATTTTAATCCCCAGGCCATTCCTTCGTTTTCTACAAAATGAAGGCGCCCCCAGGTTCCAAACAGCATATGTTCTTCCCCAATAAAATAGTTAAGTTTTATATAAAACTTAATGGCTTGGTCTAAAAAAATGATCAATAAAATAAATGCTGCTACTTTTTTCCCGTTCATACTTGTTATTAAAATTGAGCACAAAGATAAGCTAGTCTTGGATATACACACGCTTTACTCTTTGCCCAATTGATGTTAAAATTTCATAAGGAATGGTTTCCGCCCAATTTGCCACTTGTTCGATTGGCAAATTACTGCCAAATACTTCCACGTCATCCCCTTCCTGCACGCCTGGAATGTCTGTAATGTCAATCATAGTCATGTCCATGCATATGTCACCTACAACGGGAGCCAACTTGCCTTGCACCCACATACTGCCTTTACTACGGCCTAGTTGTCTGCTATAGCCGTCGGCATACCCAAGCCTTACTGTTGCTATTATACTGTCCCTAGACAGCTTACCTGACCTATTGTATCCAACGGTTTCGGCTGCTGCCACTTTTCGTATTTGAGCTATAGTGGTATGAAATTGTACTACTGTTTCTAATTTACCCGCTCCTATTCCGTACAGGCCTATTCCTAAACGCACCATGCTTAAATGGAATTTTTTTTCCATTGCAATTGCGCCTGTGTTTGCAATATGTTTAACAACTGGGTAACCTAATGCCTGTTCTATGCTTTCAGCAGCTTGATTAAAATTAGCCAACTGTTCATTAGTGAATGACGCAAAATTAGGTTGCCCACTAGCACTTAAGTGACTAAAAATAGTTTGCACTTTTAAATCACTTTGTTGCTTTAATGCGTCGCAAACAAATTGAATTTGATCCATATCAAATCCAAGCCTATTCATGCCCGTGTTTAATTTTAAATGAATTGGGAAATTATGCAAAGCTTGTGATTGAATAAATTGCTGGAACTCAGTTAGCAAGCCTACTGAAAATATTTCTGGCTCGAGGTGAAATTGCACAAGCGCATCAAATGCTGCTGCGTCTACATTCATGACCATTATGGGCAAATGTATGCCCGCCTTGCGCAGTTCAATTCCTTCATCGGCGTATGCCACTGCCAAATAATCGGCGTGATGAAATTGTAGTACCCTTGCCACTTCAACACTTCCACTTCCGTATCCAAATGCTTTAACCATTGCCATTAACTTCACATTAGGACCAGTTAATTGCCTTATGTATTTTAAATTATTGGCCAATGAAGTTAAATTCACTTCCAGTCGGGTTTGATGCACTTGCAATTGTAACACTGCATTTATTTTTTCAAATTCAAATGTCCTTGCTCCTTTCAACACAATAAATTCTTCTTTAAAATCGGCTACTTCAATAACTGATAAATATTCATTAGTACTATTATAACAGTAAATAGCACAACCTTGTTTTCGCAATGGATTTTCTTGCACAAATAACCCCGACAAATTAGGCCCTATAGTAATAAGCTTGCGAATAGGATAAGCAACTAAAAGTTCGACCACTTTTACTAAACTTGCAGCTGGACTATTTAAGAAATCAGATAAAATTAAAGTGATAGGCGAATTACCCGCCTGCTGTTTAGCGTAATCCAACGCAAGGGCTAAGGAAGAAAGGTCGTTACTATAACTATCGTTTAGTAAGTAGCAACTGTTTTGTGCCTTTCTTATTTGCATGCGCATTTCCAAATGACGCAATTGAAGCACCCCTTCTTGGATGGTCACTTCATCAATACCTAAATGCAGTAAAATTGCCCAGCAAATAATTATATTTTCAATTGCTATTTTATCAACAAAAGGAGCAACTAATTTTTTAGTGCCCTTATTGAACATACCCGTCAATTCAACCTGCCCATTATTAACTACCACCTGCTGGATAAATAAGGTTGCTAATGGGCTATCTCCCCATGTAATAACTTTTTGATTATGGACAGGAGGTATATCCTGGACTAGGTTATGAGGGACAAAAATTGTTGCTGCATTTTCAAATAATATACATTTTTCCGCAAGCTTTTCTTTGGCCGAAAAAAAACCGGCTTCATGCGCCGTCCCAATGTTTGTAAGGATGCCTATGGTTGGCTGTATAATATTTGCAAGTGCCTCCATTTCGCCTTTTTGGGAAATACCAGCTTCAAAGATTGCAAAATTATGCTGTGAAGTCATTCCCCATACACTAAGGGGAACACCAATTTGAGAATTATAACTCCTTGGACTTCTAACAATATTATAATGCGGATTTAGTAATTGGGCTAGCCATTCTTTTACAATTGTTTTACCATTACTTCCAGTTATGCCAATGACTGGATAGTCAAATTCAGCGCGATGTGCTGCTGCTATTTTTTGAAGCGCTTCCACCACATCACTTACAACTATAAAATTAATTTGCGAATAGCTGCTTGTGTCAAAATGAGTATGCACAACAAAATTATAAACCCCTTTTTGTACTAATTCTTTAATATACACATGCCCATCCTGATTGGCGGTAGTGATTGCGAAAAATAATGTGGAACCAGGAAAGGTTAACTTTCTGCTATCCATTAATAAATAGGCAATATTTGCTTGCTTAACCAATTTTGATTGGGTTGCAACAATGCTTGCTATATTTTCAATGCTAGTTGGCAATTAAGGAAATTAAATAGACTTGTCGTCCAAATCCTTTGGCAGTTTTTGCCTTTTCGAAAAAATTGAATAAAAAATAGACCCTGAAATACAAAATAAAATTACAATTAAGGACAATAATACTTGCGTGTTTTTATCCATCCACATATTAATATAATGTTCTCCCAGCATTTTAATACCAATAAATACAAGTACGATAGCGATACCTTTTGGTAAATGTTCAAATTCATTCACTGCACCTCTTAGTAAAAAGAATAAAGAACGTAAGCCAAGAATTGCAAAAATATTTGAAGTGTAAATCACCAAGCTACTTGTAGATATACCCATTACTGCAGGAATGGAGTCCAAGGCAAATACAATATCAATGGCAGCTAGTAATACAACCACCACAAATAAGCTTGTATACAAAGGCTTCCCGTTTTCTTTAATTACAAATTTCCCATCTCCATCTGTATTGCCAATGGGCAAGAAACGCTTTAAAAATTTGTACACTTTAGAATCATGTGGGTCAAATGCCTCGTCGTCCTTAGCCGTAAACATATGATATCCTGTGTAAACTAAGAATACTCCGAATATATATAACACCCATGAGAATTTAGCTACTAAGGCAACACCCACTGTTATAAATAATACACGTAAAATTATTGCTGTTAAAATTCCTATTAATAATACTCTTGGTATATACTTTTCT
>JBEDKT010000068.1:0-4248 GCA_041172025.1 Bacteroidota bacterium | reverse complement strand
GAATATGCTTTCGGCACTAAACTAATAAACGATTCTATTCATATTAGCTTATTTGCTAAGGACAATTATAAAAGATGGCGAACAGTTAGTGTGCAGTCCAATGATTTCAACATAAATATTGACCCAATTGTGAGTGCTAAGTATATTGCTGGCGGAACAAAGTCCTTCAACCAAGTAAGCAATGGTATTCAGTTATGGGGAAATATTGGTAAAAAATGGGGCTTCCAATTATTCTACCGTGATTATACCGAAAAAGGGAATGTGCGAAACTATTATAATGTTGATGGCAACAACTTTACACGGGAAGAACCTAGCACTGGAATTATTATTGTTGGAACAAATAATGACAGGTCAATTAACTACTCCGACGTTCGTGCCACTATTTCATATACATTTAACAAGGGCAGTATAAGCTTTGGCAAGGACCGCTTATTATGGGGTTTGGGAGAATCGGGCAGGATTGTTTTATCCGACCGCGCACCTTCTTACCCTCTAATACGCCTTGACTACAATCCTTTTACTTGGCTAAGTTTTAATTATGTGCATGCATGGCTAAATTCAAATTTATTGGATTCTAATAAAACATATAGTACTTATACCGGAGGCGTGAGTGGCGATGTGCGCATAAATAATATTTCAAAATACATGGCAACACATAGTATTCAGTTTGTTCCAACAAAGGGGTTGACAATTGCTATTGGAGAGTCTATTATATTCAGCGATAAACACGACCCTGGTTTTTTAGTCCCAATTAACATATTCAAAATATATGACAATAACAGAAGCAATTATGTAATTAATTCAGGTTCGAACGGGCAATACTTTTTTCAATTGAGTTCCCGAAACCAAGTAAAGAATATGCATATTTACGCTTCAATGTTTATTGATGAAATAAGGGTTTCGGAAATTTTTAATAAAAACAAAAATCGCAACCAATTAGGCTATACTATTGGTGCTTCAAAAACGGATATATTCATTCCTTACCTTACCATTGGCGGTGAATACACTAGGGTAAACCCTTTTGTATATAATAACTTAATACCTGCGCAAAAATATACGCAATACAATTATAGCTTAGGCGACTGGATGGGTAGCAACTTTGATCGAAAAACTATTTTTGCAAAATATACCCCCTACCCTAAATTAAAATTATACGCTAGGTTTCAAACCACCAACAAGGGAAGCGAAGGGGATATTGTACAACAATATACTGCCGAACCGCAGCCTAAATTTTTATTTGATTACCAAAAAGCACGCAACGATTTTTACTTGCAAGCAAGTTACGAATGGTACCATAACTTATATTTTAATGGGTCATTTCAGTGGTTACAAGAAAGAATTGCAACCGCTAATAATAAAAAAAATACAGAAGCCTTATTTAGTTTAGGTTTTAGTTTTGGCTTGCATTAATTTTGTAGCATATGTTGGACATTAAGAAGTTTAATTTATTAGGGGTAAACTATGCTGCTTTAGACTATACAAAAGCAGTTAATACTATTATTAGCAAGGCAACAAACAATAATTCATTTGGTGTATCGGCCCTTGCCGTTCATGGTTTAATGGAGGCCTATAATAACAAACAACTTAATACACTAGTAAATAAAATTGACCTTGTAGTGCCCGATGGCCAACCTATTAAATGGGCGTTAAATTATTTTTTTAACACGCAGTTAACCGACAGGGTATACGGACCAACATTAACATGGAAAGTGTTAGAAGCTGCTAACACTAATACGTTAGCTGTGTATTTATATGGCAGCACCGAAAAAACAGTAGCCCTTTTTATTCAAGAAATAAAAGCCAGCTTCCCTAATATTACTATTGCTGGTTTTCATATTGACCGATTTAGGGATGCGAATGAAGCCGAAGACGCGGCTGATATTATTAAGCTTAACCAATCGGGTGCACATATAGTATTAGTGGGGCGCGGGTGCCCAAGACAGGAAATATGGGTTGCAGAACACCTTGGAAAAGTAAATGCAGTAATGATGGCGGTGGGCGCTGCTTTTGATTTTCATGCAAAAACGGTTAAACAAGCACCTAAGTGGATGCAGGACAAAGGCTTTGAATGGTTATTTAGGCTTACACAGGAACCTAAACGTTTATGGAAAAGGTATTTATTTACCAATTCGAAGTTTATTTTTTTAATTTTACTAAAGAAGTTTAAAATACATAAATGAAAAAAATTTTAGTAACAGGTGCGGGCGGTTTAATTGGCAGTGAAGTAGTACGTTTTTTTGCAAACAACAATATGCAAGTGGTAGGCATTGACAACAATATGAGAAGTGTTTTTTTTGGCGAAAAAGGGGACACTACCTGGAACATTGATCAGCTTCAAACCACCTATTCAAACTTCGAAAACTTTCAGGTAGACATTCGTGACAGACAAGCAATTATTGATTTTATACAAGCACATAAGCCCGATGCTATTGTACACACAGCTGCACAACCTAGCCACGACTTAGCAGCTACTATGCCTTTTGAGGACTTTGACGTGAATGCAGTAGGTACTTTAAATTTACTTGAAGCTACTAGGCGTTACAACACTGCTGTGCCATTCATACACCTTTCTACAAATAAAGTGTACGGCGATAACCCCAACCATTTAAACTTAGTTGAAACCGAAACACGTTATGACTACCAGGACAAAGCTTATTTTAATGGAATTGCCGAAAATTTTAATATAGACCAATGCAAGCATTCTTTATTCGGAGCTTCTAAACTTGCGGGTGACATTTTAGTACAAGAATATGGCAGGTATTTTAATATGCCCACCTGTTGTTTGCGTGGTGGCTGTTTAACAGGGCCAAACCATAGTGGGGTAGAATTGCACGGTTTTTTAAGCTACCTTATAAAATGTAATGTTCATGAAATAGAATATAAAATTTTTGGTTACAAAGGCAAACAGGTGCGTGACAATATTCACTCATACGATGTTGCTAATTTTATTGACCAATTTATTCAAAATCCAAAAGTAGCGGCTGTATATAATATTGGTGGGGGAAGGGAAAATTCTATTTCAATACTGGAAGCCTTTAAGCTTATTGAGTCCATATCGGGTATCCCAATGAAATACAGTTATGTGGAAGAAAATAGAATTGGAGACCACATTTGTTATATTTCCAATTTAGAAAAAATGAAGGCCGATTATCCTTTGTGGAATATTACCAAGGATTTAAAAACTACATTCCAGGAAATTTACGAAGCTTGGCTTGCTAAAAAATAATTATTACACAGGGCTATCCTCGGTGATAAAAAATAATCCCACCCATGTCCAAAAAGGGAAGGCACCCATTGGTCCTTCTAAAAATACGTCAAAGCTTGCGTTGAAAATAAATACGAATAATATACAAGCTATTGCTAAACTTTTACTGCTAAGTTGTTTTTTAAACATGGGTTTTAACAATAACCACAGCCAATAAACCCAGGCAAAAAATAGGACTACTCCAAAACGTGCCATTATATTTAAATGGAAATTATGAGGCGACCTTAAGGCCTCGTCAGAGGTTAGTATATCGTCGGTAGTTGCTAAACTCATGCCAAGCCCTTTACCTGTAATAAAATTGCTTGGAGTAAAACTATAGTCTATAATTTTTGCCCACCACACCAAGCGCCATAATAAGTTGTCTTCGGAACTTACGTTAGTTGTTGAGCCTACCACAAAACCAAAATTGTCCTTTATTTGCTGGAAACCTATGTTTCGTCCTTGAAAGTTCTCGTCAACTTTTAAACTTAAGTAAATAGGAATTACTATTAACATAGCCCAAGGTAGATACTTTAAAAACATTTTTTTTGTACCTGAAAAAAGGGATGTTTTGTTGTAAAATAAAAAAATAAACGTTCCTAATACAAATGATAACATACCAGACCTACTGTATGCGGAAAGGATTAAAAAGTCGAGTATTATAAAAACAATTATTGTTAATTGCCACCTTTTATTATACGAATCCGCAAACAATAATAATAAAACTAAACTAAGAAACAAGTGCACTCCCATGTCACCATATTTGTATAATAATAGGGGCACGTCGCCAAACAATTTGAATTCCTGCAGTGGGATTATAAAAAATTGTGCGAAAAATATTACAAAAGCAACTATTGGGAACCATTTATAAATAAGAATTATTTGTTTCCAAATATAGGCCTGATAATTGGCCATCATAAAAACAATAAACACAAACCATCCATACTGAAATATGAAAGAGTCCCGAATTAAATCAATCAAAGGATATTGTTGAACACCTTTAA
>JBEDKT010000067.1:0-3147 GCA_041172025.1 Bacteroidota bacterium | reverse complement strand
GACGATAGACCATAGTTAATTTTACTATCGTCTATGGTCCATGGGCTATAAACTAAAAAGAAAATGAAAATAATGTTTATATTAATAGGATGCAGTTTTATATTAGCCATTGGTTTTTTGGTTGCATTTATTTGGATGGTAAAAAGTGGTCAAATTGATGACGATTATACACCGTCTGTTCGAATTCTATTTGATGATGGTACTTTAGCTGAAAAAGAAGAATTGTGAAAATCAAGTTTTTATTATGACTTGGGTCACATATAAATATAAAAACTCTCAAGTCAAAAATTGAACTTATACATGATCCATGTTTTGCCTTAAGAGTATGTTTGTTTCTTTATAAACAGACATTATATGCAAACAGAAAAATTTCAATACGACAATCGAATCGTAAGAAACTTTGCCATAGCCACCATGGTTTTTGGCATTGTGGGAATGCTAGTTGGCCTACTTGTAGCTATTCAGCTATATGAACCCGCGGCTAATTTAGGAAATCAATACACTTCATTTGGAAGGATTCGTCCGCTACACACCAATGCAATTATTTTTGCATTTGTAGGAAATGCAGTTTTTATGGGTGTTTACTATTCGCTTCAGCGTTTGTGTAAAGCCAGAATGTTTAGCGACCTTTTAAGTAATATTCACTTTTGGGGATGGCAATTAATTATTGTTGCTGCTGCAATTTCATTACCATTAGGATTAACAACTTCAAAAGAATATGCTGAATTAGAATGGCCAATTGATATTGCCATTACTTTAATATGGGTAGTATTTGGGTTTAATATGTTTGCAACTATTATTAAGCGTCGTGAACGCCATTTATATGTTGCTGTTTGGTTTTATATAGCCACATTCGTAACAGTTGCTGTATTGCATTTAGTGAATTCATTCGCATTGCCAATTTCTTTATTTAAAAGTTATAGTTGGTATGCAGGTGTACAAGACGCTTTAGTGCAATGGTGGTATGGTCACAATGCGGTTGCGTTTTTCTTAACCACACCGTATTTAGGGTTGATGTATTATTTCATGCCTAAGGCGGCTAACCGTCCGGTATTCTCCTACAGGTTGTCTATCATTCACTTTTGGGCATTGATATTCTTATACATTTGGGCGGGACCGCACCATTTATTATACACTGCATTACCAAACTGGGCGCAAAGCATTGGCATTGTTTTTAGCTTTATGTTAATTTTCCCTAGTTGGGGTGGTATGATTAATGGCTTATTAACCTTACGTGGAGCATGGGATAAAGTTAGAGAAGATGTGATTTTGAAATTCATGGTAGTTGCGGTAACTGCTTATGGTATGTCAACTTTTGAAGGTCCAATGTTGTCTTTAAAAAGTTTTAATGCGGTAGCGCATTTTACGGACTGGATTGTTGCACACGTTCATATTGGTGGGCTAGGATGGAATGGGATGTTAACCTTTGGTATTTTGTATTGGTTAATTCCTAGAATATATAAAACCGAGTTATTCTCCAAGAAAATGGCTAACGCACATTTCTGGTTAGCAACTTTAGGTATTTTATTCTATGCTATTCCAATGTATTGGGCTGCATTTCAGCAAGCTTCTATGTGGAAACAATTCACAGAAAGTGGTCAGTTAAAATATCAATTTTTAGAAACGGTAACTTATATGGCTCCGTTTTATGCAATGAGAGCGTTGGGTGGTATTTTATATTTAACCGGTGCAATTCTAATGATGGTAAACATTTTTAAAACTATCGGGAAAGGCACACTTGTTGCAAACGAGGATGCTCAAGCACCAGCTTTAGAAAAAACTTATACTAAACACGCAGGGGAGCATTGGCATCGTTGGATTGAAAGAAAGCCAACACCATTATTAATATTGTCACTGATTGTTATTTTAATTGGGGGTATAGTTGAAATTGTACCAACCTTCTTAGTGAAATCTAATATCCCAACAATTGCAAGTGTTAAACCATATACTCCTTTAGAGTTGCAAGGAAGAGACATTTATGTAAGAGAAGGTTGTTATACATGTCACTCACAAATGATTCGTCCATTTAGAAGTGAAACTGAACGTTATGGCGAATATAGTAAGGCAGGTGAGTTTGTTTACGATCATCCATTCCAATGGGGTAGCAAACGTACTGGTCCAGATTTGGCTAGAGAAGGTGCTGGTAATTTGAAAAAATCAAATTCTTGGCATTTTAACCATATGGAAGAACCTAGTGCACTTTCAACAGGTTCAGTAATGCCTTCTTATGCATTCATGATAGACGACAATTTAGATACCGCCACTACGCCTTTAAAAATTAATGCAATGCGCACTTTAGGTGTCCCTTATGCCGTTGATTATGCGGCCAAAGCGAATGCCGACTTAATGCTACAAGCAAAAGGTATTGCAGCAGATTTAAAGAAAGATGGTATTGAAGTTGCACCTAACAAAGAAATAATTGCATTGATTGCCTATTTACAAAGACTAGGAACAGACATTAATAAAAAATAAACTTATGTACAGCTTTATAAAAAAATATACCGAAACCATGCAAGATCAAAATATCTATCCGATATTTTCATTAGTGGTATTCGTGGCTTTTTTCATTGGGGTGTTGTGGTATGTAATGACTATGAACAAAGAAGAAGTTAAGGAAATAGAAAACCTACCATTAGAAAAATAATATAAAACTTTAAAACAGACACTATGTTAAAAAATAAAAATACTATTTTGCTGTTAATGGCAGGGTTCTCCTCCCTAACTGCATTTGGGCAAGCTGCGGCACCTTTGGCAAAGCCAACTAATTATTTAGAAGTACTAATGATTATTATAGCTGCATTGTTAGTGGTAGTGATTTTAGTATTGTCCAATGTATTGACAATGATTTCTAAAAAAGTAGTAGAAGTTGCAAAAGCTAATAAAGCTTCGGTAATTATAGGTTTAATAACGCTAAGCTCGCTACTTTCGAATAACGTAATTGCACAAAACGCAGTGGTTGCCGATAGTACCTTAACTGCTACTAATGTTTCTTATTATGGCGGGTTAAGTGCTACCACATTTTGGACTCTGTCGTCTGTTATGTTTTTAGAATTATTAATTATCCTATTGCTAGTAGTATTTATTAAGAATTTATGGAAAGTGATCCATCCAGTAGCTGTAGTTTTGGTTGACGGGAAACCTGTCACT
>JBEDKT010000066.1:0-4045 GCA_041172025.1 Bacteroidota bacterium | reverse complement strand
TAATTATACTGACCGTTTTTTCATTAGGGCAGGTTACTATATTGATAATAATAAGAACCTAGGTAATATGCAATATTTTACGCTGGGTACTAGCTTTCAGTATGAAAAATCAAGGTTCCATATTTCCTATTTAGTTCCTTCTGGAGGAGGAATTACCAAGAATCCACTCTCTAATACCCTAAGATTCGGAACTGTTTTCAATTTCTAACTTTCTTTTTGCCTATTTTTGTTGACCATGTCAGCAATTATAAAAATCGTAAATAAAAGTCATCATCCTTTGCCAGCCTATGCAACCTCGGGTTCGTCTGGTATGGATTTAAGGGCCTTTATTAATGAACCAATTTCTCTAGCACCACTTAGTCGCATATTGGTCCCTACGGGCTTATTCTTAGCTATCCCTTATAATTGGGAAGCGCAAATTAGGCCAAGGAGTGGGTTGGCTATTAAGCAGGGCATTACTTGTTTAAACACACCAGGCACTATAGACGCTGATTACCGAGGGGAACTAAAAGTTATATTGATTAATTTATCCAATGAAACTCAAATCATAAATGACGGTGATCGTATTGCTCAAATCGTATTCCAGGCTGTTGAAAAAGTAGAATGGGAATTAACCGAAGTGCTTGAGGAAACAGAGAGAGGGGAAGGGGGATTTGGTCATACAGGTAAACAATAATAATATGAAGCAGTCGGTCCTGTTACTATTTTCCATAATTGCATTTGCTTCCTGTAGTACTTTTAAAAAAGTGCAAGTAATTCAAGATGCCTTATCAAAAAGTGATACTACGCAATATCAATTATTATCTGAGAAATCGGTGATTGATTCAGCAGTTATTGTGAAAGAACTTGTTGATAAAATTGCATTAACTAAACTCGATTTCACCACTATGAATGCGCGCTTAAAAGTGGATTATGAAACCGTTAAAAATGCGGATACCTACATTGCGAATATTAGTATAAAGAAGGATAGCGCCATTTTTTTAACAATAAGGGGGGCAATGGGAGTGATTGGTTTAAAGGCCTTAATTAACAAGGACACAGTGGTATTAATTTACCCCCTTGAAAAAAAGACAGTAGTTAGGCCAATTAGCTACCTGCAGGAGATTATTAAAATTCCGTTTACTTTTTCAACGATTCAGGATTTTTTAATTGGTAATCCTATATTTATGGATAGTACCAATGTGGTTTCTTATAAAATGGATGAAAATAAATTACAAGTAAGTTTGTTGGGCGTTTTATTCAAAAATTTAATTAGTTTGAGTGAGGATAATTCAAAAATTATGCATCTTAAATTAGACGATATCGACTTGAACCAACATCGTACTTGTGACATAAGTTATAGCGACCACACAATGGTTGGAATATATCAGTTTCCTTTATACAGGGACATTGCTATTGCTGCTCAGTCAAGGTTGGAAGTGCATATGGAAGTAAAAGAATTTAGTTTTAATGAACAATTGAAATACAGGTTTGCTATCCCAAGGCCAGGGAAACGCAGATAGTTTTAATTTATTCAAATAATAGTATTTATGATAAAAAGGGTTACGCTTATAATAATGGTAATGGGAAGTGTTTTAATGAATGCTTCAGCGCAAGCCAATTTGTCCCGTGAGGAATTGCAAAAACAAGAACAGTCTATACGTAGAGAATTAGAGGATCTTAATAGGTTACTTGAGCAAACAAAGAAAAATAAAAAAAATTCATTAGGTCAATTAGCGGCCATTCGAAGCAAGATAGCTAAAAGAGAAGCATTGGTAAATGGTATCACTAAGCAAGTTAAAATTTTAGACGATGCTATTTACACAAATCAATTAGATGTTCAAAGGTTGAATAAGGACCTTGACACCTTAAAAGTTAGGTATGCTAAGAGTATTATTTTTGCGTATAAAAGCAGAAGCGCTTACGAGTATTTAAACTTCTTGTTTTCGGCAAACAGTTTTAATGACGCAGTAAAGCGCATTACTTATTTGAAAAGTTATAGGCAAAATAGAGAAGCACAAGCACGTGCGATTGACTTATCGGAGCAAGATTTAAACGTTAAAATAAATGTATTAAATTTCAATAAAAAAGACCGTCTAAAAACATTGAGTGTTCAAAATGAACAGTTAAAAGTGCTGGTAGACGACAGAAAGGAACAGGATAAAATTATCAAACAGCTAAAAAGCAAGGAACAAGAAATTACGGTGCAAGTAAGGCAAAAGGAAGCACAAAGAAGAAAAATGCAACAAGCAGTTTTGGCTATTATAAGAAGGGAAGCGGTAGAGGCGGAAAAGAAAGAAAAGGATAGAATTGCAAAACTTAAAGCAGCAGATGCGGCAAAGGTAAAAGCGAATAATACTATTGTAAATAATGTACCTGCTAAAACAAATGGCAAGCCAGTAAATACAAAAGTAAGTAATGTGGAAGGCGGGTTAACTAGCACAACTAGCTCTCGTCCTTATTCAGCATTTGAAACAACAGAAGAAGGCAGAGAAGCTTCTGTTTCTTTCGAGACAAACAAAGGTAATTTACCTTGGCCTGTGGATAGAGGTAATGTTTACGTTCGTTTCGGTATTCAAAATATTCCCGGCACCAAATTGAATCAAAAAAGTGATGGTATTGAATTAGCTGTTCCAAAAGGAACGGCAGTTAAGAGTGTAGCCAATGGTGTTGTAAAATATACAGGGGATATTAATGGTGACTTGACAGTATTCGTACAACATGGTAAATACTTTTCAATGTACACGTATTTAAGTGGCATTAATGTTAATGTAGGCCAAGAGGTTCGAGCAGGTACAGTATTAGGTCGTTCAGGCGTAAATTTAGATGGAGAAGGATCGTTGTTGTTTTCAATAAATAATGAAAAGGCGGTTTATTTTGATCCAGAAAGTTGGTTGAAAAACAGAAGATAGTTTCGTTATATTTACTATCTAATTTTTGCTGCCATGTCAAAATATATCTTATCCTTCGATCAGGGTACGACAAGTAGTCGTGCTATATTGGTTGATCAGCAAGGTCAAATTCAAGGAATCGCACAAAAGGAATTTTCCCAATATTTCCCACACCCGGGTTGGGTAGAACATGATGCAATGGAAATTTGGAGTACCCAAATTGGGGTAGCTTCGGAAGCGATTAGCAAGAAAAACTTATCCTTAAATGATATCGCCGCCATCGGTATTACAAATCAAAGAGAAACAACTGTAGTTTGGAACAAGAACACTGGGTTGCCAATTTATAATGCAATTGTTTGGCAGGACCGCCGTACAGCTGACTTTTGCGACAGCTTAAAACAATTAGGCAAAGCGCAACTAATTCAAGAAAAAACTGGTTTAATAATTGATGCTTATTTTTCTGCTTCTAAAATAAAATGGATTTTAGATAACGTAGAAGGTGCGCGCACATTAGCGGCTAATGGGGAATTGTGTTTTGGAACTATTGATACTTGGCTAGTATGGAAATTAACAAACGGGAAAGTACATGTAACTGATGCTACAAATGCATCCCGAACTATGTTATACAATATTCACAATTTAGCCTGGGACAAGGAATTGCTAGCATTATTTGATATCCCTGATTCGCTATTACCGGAAGTAAAAAGTAGCAGTGAAGTATATGGCTATACCAATCAGTTATTTACCAATAATGAAATACCTATTGCAGGCATCGCAGGGGATCAGCAAGCTGCATTATTTGGACAAATGTGCACGTCGCCTGGCATGGTAAAAAACACTTATGGCACCGGCTGTTTCATGTTAATGCATACTGGAGAAAAAGCAGTGACTTCGAAAAATAATTTATTAACTACCATCGCTTTACAAATAAATGGACATACCTATTATGCATTAGAAGGAAGTGTATTTATTGGGGGTGCTGTTGTTCAATGGCTAAGAGATGGGTTACATTTAATTAGAAACTCATCCGAAGTAGAAGCACTAGCAAGGCAGGTTGAACATACCGATGGTGTTTATTTAGTGCCTGCATTTGCAGGGCTAGGAGCGCCTTATTGGAATCAACATGCAAGAGGTTCAATAGTAGGCATTACTAGAGGTACAAACTCGGGACATAT
>JBEDKT010000065.1:0-37126 GCA_041172025.1 Bacteroidota bacterium | reverse complement strand
GAACATGAATGTAGTTATTACCGGTGCTTCACAAGGGATAGGGTTTGCAATTGCAGCGGCATTTGCAAAGGAGGGGCACACTTTATTGTTATGCAGTAAGACACCAGGAAATATACAACTCGCCAAGGAGCAACTTACGAGCCAGTTCCCTCAGGCAATTGTTCATGCAATGTCAGCCGACTTGTCTGTTAAACAAGAATGTGTTGCGTTTGCGGATTGGTGTTTAGAAAAGGGGGCTCCTGATATTTTAGTAAACAATGCAGGGTTCTTTTTGCCGGGTAATATTCAAGACGAGGCGGACGAGGTTTTAGAAAAACAAATGGCTTCAAATTTATATTCGGCTTATCATACTACACGTGCTTTACTTCCTGCAATGTTAAAACGAACTAAAGGACATATTTTTAATATTTGTTCAATTGCTTCTTTAAATGCCTATGCAAACGGGGGGTCGTATAGCATTAGTAAGTTTGCACTATTAGGGTTTTCTAAAAACTTAAGAATGGAACTGAAGGATAGTGGAATTAAAGTTACCGCAGTATGCCCTGGAGCAACTTATACGAATAGCTGGAAGGACAGCGGTGTAAGTTTGGAACGCATTATGGAGGCAGAAGATATTGCTAAAATGATTTTTGCTGCTGCACATTTAAGCCCACAAGCAGTTGTAGAAGATATTGTAATGCGTCCGCAAAAAGGAGATTTATAAAGAAGTGAGTTTATAAGCGTTCAGCACCTTCGTCATCTGAATTGAAAGCTGTGTTATTATTTTCTGTTCTACTATCCTCGCTGCTTTGTAATTTAGGATTTTGATTAGAAAAACTTTCCCTAGCTTCTTTGGTTGCAGCTAGCCTCTCTACTATAACGGAAGCAATAAGTTTTCCTGCATCTTCGTTCGGGTTTGCTAGTAAAATTGTTTTTAATTTTTGTTCCGATACATCTATCCTATAAAGCAATTGAACTAACCTTGAAAAATCGCTTTTAATACATTCGTTAATAAAGTCTTCTAATTGTGAAGTAGATAATTTTTCTAACTCCAATAAACTTATTTCCATTAGTTGAATTTTTCAATGACCCCTAAGCTAAATAAGGCGAAGTCGTATTTCACGGGATCCTTAGGATTCAAAGTTCGACAATATTCCGTTAATTCCAACGCAGCTTGCCAGTCTGTTTGTGGTCTTTTTAAAATGCCTAGTGCCCTGGAAACTCTTGCTACATGTACATCAATAGGTATAATTAATTCCGCTGGCTTTACAGCATCCCATATGCCAAAGTCAACGCCTTGTTTATCCTTTCGAACCATCCAGCGTAAATACATATTTAATCGTTTACAAGTTGAACCCGAATTAGGACTTGCAATGTGTTTTTTAGTTCGGTGTGGGGCATCTTCCAATGACATGAAATAAGATTGAAAGTGATTCAGTGCCGATTCGATGTTATCAATCTTCTTGTGGGTAATTTGATTTTTAAAAAACGCGTTCTCTAAGGTTTCGTTTTTGTTGTAATGGTGTTTAAAAAATTCAATGGTATATAGTAAATCGGTATCGTTAAAAGTACGATGTACAAACCCTAGTAGTTTTTTTAAATCCTTGGGCCCGTGTTGTGTGCAAAAATCATATGGTGCATTGTCCATTCTTTGCAACAGTTCTTTGCTTTTATTGATAATGGTAGTACGGTTGCCCCATGCAAAAATAGCTGCAAAAAAGCCAGCAATCTCAATATCTTGCTGCTTTGTATATGCATGAGGAATACAAATAGGATCTTTCTCTATAAAATCAAACTTATTGTATTGCTTTACTTTTTGGTCTAAAACTTTTTTAATCTCTTGCTGTGTATTCACATAATCAATTATCCATTTCTAAATTAATACTATCATTTTTTATCCAATAGCTTGTGCTAAGTCAGCGATAATATCTTCTGCATCTTCAATACCTACACTTAAACGAATTAAGCCATCTGTAAGGCCGTTAGCAATTCTTTGTTCACGAGGTATAGACGCATGTGTCATACTTGCAGGGTGGTTAATTAAGGATTCTACACCACCCAAGCTTTCTGCTAAGGAAAATATTTTGGTACTGGACAATACTTTAGTTGCCGCAGCTATGCTGTCGTCTTTTAAAGTGAAACTCATCATTCCACCAAAGCCACGCATCTGTTTTTTAGCAATATCGTGATTAGGATGGTCTGAAAACCCACACCAGTATACTCTTGACACTTTTGGATGGTTACGTAAATAGGCAGCTACTTTTTCTCCATTCTCACAATGCCTTTGCATTCTTACATGTAGTGTCTTTATGCCTCTTAATACCAAAAAGCAATCCTGGGGTCCAGGAACGGCACCTGTACTTTTTTGAATAAAATATAATTGGTCTCGCAAGGTTTCGTCATTCATTACTAAACAACCTTGGATAACATCACTATGCCCCCCTAAATATTTAGTAGCGGAATGCATTACAATAGTTGCGCCAAAATCCAATGGGTTTTGCAAATAAGGAGAAGCAAATGTATTGTCAACGCATACAATACAATTGTGTTTTTTACCAATTGCCGAAACAGCTTCTATGTCCGTAATATTCATCAATGGGTTTGTTGGTGTTTCTACCCATATTAATTTTGTTGCTGGGCTAATTGCGTTTGCTACATTTTCTGCATTAGAAGTATCTACATATACAAACTTGATGCCCATTTTTTCGTGCACTTTTGAAAACAAACGGAAAGATCCTCCATACATATCATGTGCTGCAATGACTTCGTCACCAGGTACTAATAAGCGCATAACTGCATCCGTTGCCGCTACACCACTTGCAAAAGCAAGACCATATTTTCCATTTTCAATTACTGCAAATGCTTCTTCTAATGCAAACCTTGTTGGGTTTTGGCTTCTTGCGTATTCATACCCCTTGTGCACGCCAGGAGCGGATTGTACGTAAGTAGATGTTTGATAGATAGGTGTCATGATTGCACCTGTACTAGGATCGGGATGTGCACCTGCATGTATAAATTTAGTGCCCAAGTTATTTTTATTATTCATAGCTGTATTTTTATTTGATAATATTTCCATTTTTAAACATTCGATAAGAGAATATGGTTGGGATAATTACCATAATTGCTGTTGCTGTTATAAAGCAGATAAATCCTAATTTACTTGACAGTGTGAATGAAGCGATTGCCTGAAATAAACCCCCAATTAACCAAACCTTACCTGCAACCTTATGTGTTTCATTCCAGTTGTCTTCGTTTTCTAGTGTCCAAGGTAATTTAAAACCAACAAAATAATTTTGCTTAAACTTAGGCATATACCAACCAAGCCCAGCAAATGCAATTCCTATTAATGGCAAGATATTGTTTCCAATATTTATCTGGTCATGCGTTGTTGCATAAATAATTAAAACGCTTAACATACATAAAAATGCAACTGTGATTAATGCAAAATTGGTATAAAGTGTGTCATTTGAGGCGTCGTACTTTTTGGGATCAATAGATTTCAAATTCGTCATTAGGGTATAAATAAAAATACTCACAGCACCCATAATTCCAGGTCCTAAAAATATACTTGCTGGTCCACCCCAGGCATCTGGCTTTCCTTCGATATTAAAATGGGTAGGAATTTGACTCGGCAAATTTGGATATATAACAACACTATATATTAAGGGCACCGATAATAGGAGGGCTACTATCCAAGGACCATATTTTTTGGTATTCATAACTTGATTTAAAGGTGCTACAAGGTACTAAATTTTGTGTTTTACCGTGTTTTGTAGTTATTGGGAATATGTCCTAAAAAAAATTACTTTTGCACTAAATCATAAAGCAATGAGCAAAGGTCCAGTTTCCCAGTTTATAGAACACCAGTATAGACATTTTAATGCTGCTGCCCTAGTGGATGCCGCAAAAGGGTATGAAACCCATTTATTAGAGGGTGGTAAAATGCTAGTAAGCTTAGCAGGTGCGATGAGTACTGCTGAGTTAGGAATTAGCTTGGCCGAAATGATCCGCCAAGACAAAATTGCCATTATAAGTTGTACGGGTGCTAACCTAGAGGAAGACGTGATGAACCTGGTTGCACATAGCCACTACAAAAGAGTGCCTAATTATAGAGATTTAACCCCTCAGGATGAGTGGGACTTATTAGAAAACCATTACAACCGTGTAACTGATACTTGTATTCCGGAAGAAGAAGCATTTAGAAGGTTACAAAAGCATATTGTTAAGTTTTGGAAAGAAGCGGAAGCAAAAGGGGAGCGTTATTTTCCACATGAATTTATGTATCAAGTTATTTTGAGTGGGGAGCTAGAGCAATACTATGAGATCGATCCTAAGGATAGCTGGATAGTAGCTGCTGCAAAAAAGAATATTCCTATTGTGGTTCCAGGTTGGGAGGATAGCACTACCGGTAATATTTTTGCGAGCTATGTAATTAAGAATGAATTAAAAGCAAGCACTGTTAAAAACGGTATTGAATACATGGTTTATTTAACCGAGTGGTACAGAGCAAACAGTGGCGGAAAGGGTGTAGGATTTTTCCAAGTGGGTGGCGGTATTGCTGGTGACTTCCCAATTTGTGTAGTACCAATGATGTACCAGGATTTAGAATGGCATGATGTTCCTTTTTGGAGCTATTTCTGTCAAGTGAGTGACAGTACTACTTCTTACGGGTCGTATTCAGGAGCGGTTCCTAACGAAAAAATCACTTGGGGTAAATTAGATATTCATACACCAAAATTTATTGTCGAAAGTGATGCTACAATAGTGGTACCACTTATTTTCGCATACATACTTGGTCATTAGAAATAAAGAAGCCCCCCGATCAATCGGGGGGCTTCTTTATTTTAGCTTGTTAAAGTAGGTCTAACGAGCGGGCATATTCAATTTCAAATCTCTTTTTAACATGTCTTCTCTATTTGCAATTTCACATGCAGTATAATAAACCATCAATACTCTTCTTTGCATTAAGTCAAAATTAATTTTCTCAATAGTATCTGTTGGCTTGTGGTAGTCCGATTGTAACATACCGTCATAATAGAACAATACAGGTACCCCTTTGCGTGCGAAATTATAGTGATCACTGCGGTAGTAAATCATATTCTTATCAGCCGGATCGTCGTACTTGTAATCTAATACTAAGTTGCTAGACAATTTATTAGCTGCTTCGTTAATAATTGGTAAATCGGTACTCAATTTATCATGTCCAATTACGTATATATAGTTTAAAGAATCAGCAGTTAAGCGCTCAGTATCTACACGACCAACCATATCGGTATTTAAATCGGCAGTTGTTTTTTCCATTGGAAATATTGGATGTTCAGCATAATAGTCTGAACCCCAAAGTCCTTTTTCCTCCCCACTTACAATTAAGCATACAACAGTTCTGCGTGGGCCTTTTCCTTTTTTTGCAGCAGTCGCAAAAGCTTCTGCCATTTGCATTACACTCACCGTACCTGAACCATCATCATCAGCGCCGTAATAAATAACATCGCCTCTCTTGCCTAAATGGTCGTAGTGACCAGTAAGGAAAAGGTATTCGTCTTTCTTATCAGTGCCAGGTATAATACCTATAACATTGCTACTTTCTAAATTTTCAGTTACTTTATTTGCAACTACATTTGTTGCAGCCGTATAAACACCCTTTTTAATGCCTGCGAAATCGGCCATGCTTACTTTAATGCTACTTCCTATCATTGCAGCAGCTACTTCGGCAGAAATATTTGCCATAGCAAATCCTGGATTATTATTTGGCTTTACATACATATTTCCTTTTACAGGTGTGGTATTTTTACGCGGGAAGTCGGCTGATACAATAAATAATGCAGCTGCACCTTTTGCAATAGCTACTCTCATTTTTGAGTTAGTAGATGCAGGATTAGCATTCATTGCTCTATTACCTCCAACACCCATTGTTGGCATGCCAGTTGCGCTACCTTCTAAGATAAACACCAATTTACCTTTAACATCTAGGTTTGCATAATCATTAATTCCTTTTGCAGAATCTACAATTCCATAACCTGCAAACACGGAGCTAGCAAAGTTCCAATCCCCCTTGCCAATAATTTGTAAATTGAAATTATAGTCTTTGTCCCATTCAAAAGAACGGCCGTTTACTGATAATTTCTTTTCAGTGATAGCATCAATATATACTGGATAAGTTTGTTGGTAGCTGTCTCCATTTCCTGGCTTCAGTCCCATTTTTTTAAACTGCCCTTCAATATAAGCTGCAGCACGTTTTTGTCCTGGTGTAGCTGTTTCACGGCCTTCCATTTCTGGACTTGCAATAATTGAAAGTTTTTCTTTCAATCCTTGTTGAGTGATTACTGTTCCGAATTTTGTTAGGTCTTCTGCTTTTTGCGCAATAACCAAATTGCTCACAAGCAATAAAAAGATCCAAATCAATTTTTTCATAGTACAATTTTAGTTGGGGTTAATTACAATGTATTTTATTAACACGGTTTTGATGACGACCGCCTTCAAAAGGAGTAGTCATAAATTTTTCAATCATTTCTTTTGCTAATTCTATGGTTACATAACGTGCAGGTACACAAATCATATTTGCGTCATTATGCAATCTAGTTAATTCAGCTATTTCTGTTTGCCAACATAATCCAGCACGTATGCCAGCATGTTTATTTGCCGTAATGGCAACTCCATTTGCACTGCCGCAAAACAAAATGCCAAATGCAGCTTCGCCGGTTTCAACACTAGTTGCTGTTGGATGCGCAAAGTCGGGATAGTCTACCGAGTCGCCATTTGCTGTTCCAAAATCTTTCACGGTGTAGCCTTTTTCTTGAAGCCAGTTTTTAACTTCATTTTTGTAATCAACTCCCGCATGGTCTGCACCAAGGGCAATAGGTTTGGTTGTATCAAATACAAATGACATAAGGTATAATTCAATTGTTAAGTAAATATAATTAATGGATTAACTACTAATCCCATTCTTCATCTTCTTTTTTAACCGACTTGTGTGCCCACCTTGACACTATAATACTAAACTCAAATAAAGTATACAATGGAATAAACACCAATGCTTGACTATACCAGTCGGGGCTAGGTGTTATAAATGCTGCAATAATTAAGATAATTACAGCAGCATATTTACGCGTAGTAGATAAAAATTTTGGGGTAATAATGCCTATTTTGGTTAGCAAGAACACAATCACAGGTAATTCAAATGCGATGCCACAACCAAGTATTAGATTGGTTAAGTTGTCAAGGTAATCGGCAAATGTAGGGATTGTGGTAATCACGCCCCTTGTACCTAATTGGAAGCTTGCTAAAAAATTAAAAGTGAATGGCCCAAGTACAAAAAAGCCAAATGCAGCGCCCATAAAGAAGAAGAAAGAAACCCAGAAAATCATGAAGCGCGTATTCTTTAATTCTTTCTCTTTTAAAGCTGGTTTTACAAATGCCCAAATTTGATGAAATATATACGGAAAGGAAATAATAAGTCCCCCCACAAAAGCCATACTAATGCTACTCATAAACTGCCCGCCAAAAGTGGTGCTTTGCATAGACACTTTTACCGGAGGCATACATAATGCTTGGCCTAAATGCAATTGATGGCTTAGGTCACAAAAAAAACGATAAGTAATAAAGTCGGGATTAATAGGTCCTGTAATTACATTATCCATAATCCAGTCCCTAAAAATAAAGACGGTAAGCGAGGTAATTATTATTGCTAAAAGAGAACGTACAATAGTGCCTCTTAATACTTCGAGATGATCAATGAATGACATCTCCGATTGGTCGTTTTTACTAAATCTATCAAATAGTGCCATGAATAGTTATCAATGAGCATTAAAGTTAAGGCTTATAGCGGAAAACGGGAAGCCAAATGCTAAAAATAGTATTAGTGGGTTTTTATTTTTACTTTTTCTATTCTAGTATCGCTTACTGCTAATATTTCGGCATCAAAATGGTCTAGATGTATGGTTGTGCGCACTTTGGGTATTGCTTCGTGGCGGTGAATAAGGTAACCACTTAGGGTCTCTGAATTGTCAGCAGAGAAGTCTATACCATATTTTTCATATAAGTAATCCAGTTCTAGTCGGCCACTAAAAATATATTCAGTTTCAGATAATTGTTTTTCCAGAAATTCTTGTTCGTCGTATTCATCATCAATTTCGCCGAAAATTTCTTCTAATACATCTTCCATGGTAACAATACCTGCTGTACCTCCAAACTCGTCCACTACCCAAGCGATGCTTTTTCTTTTTTTAGAGAATAAACTTATTAGGTCGGCGGCATTCATGCTTTCTGTAACTAAAATAATAGGATGTAATACCGACTTAATATTATTGGGTTTCTTGAACAAGTCTAATTGGTGTACATAACCCAAAATAGTGTCTAGCGTATCTTCATATACGATTAGCTTACTTAATTTTGTTTCTACAAACACAGCCCTAAGTTCTTCAATTGAAGTATTTATTTCTATGCCAACAATTTCTGTTCTGGGTACTAAGCATTCTCTAATTTTTATATCCGGTAAGCTTAATGCATTTTCAAACAAATCAGTGTTCAACTCCTGTTGTTGTTGTTGCTCGGATGATTGCTGAATAAAATGAGCTAAATCTACTTTTGAAAATGCTTCCTTTTGATTGACTACCTTAACATTGAATAAGTATTGCAAAACAAACTGAGCTAAGTTAACCATCACTTTTGTAATTGGACTAAATAGCAAGTGAAAGAAGTTGGCAATGGTAGCGAACCTTGTTATCATAGAGGCTGCCCTGGCTTTGAATATAGCTTTTGGCACTAGTTCGCCAATTAATAATATCACTAGTGTAGACAGCACCGTATTGCCTAGTAATATGGAATACTCACTTAGTTGTAATTTTCCCCAAACATGTTCTTCCAAAAGTTGCTCGAATAAAATTCCAAAAACAACTAAAGATATATTTACCCCAATTAAACATGTGCCAATAAATTGAGTAGGGGCTTGCAAGAAACGAGCAATAATTTGCCCAGCCCTATTGCCCTGTTTTTTCTTTAGTTCTAAGCTTAATCGGTTTGCACTTACGAAACCAATTTCATAGCCAGAAAAAAATCCAATTAAAATAAGTGATGCAATAATTGCAAAAATCATGATTTATATATTTTATGAATACTATTGTTGCCGTTAGTATTCGTAAGGTTTAGGTTTGCTTTCTACAATGCTTTCAATTTGCTCCATAATTTCTGGAGTTAATAATGCCGCAGTAGCTAATGCTGTTAAATTATCTAGTAATTGTGTTTTACTTGTTGCACCTAATATTGCCGTAGTCACATTTGGGTTTTTAATACACCATGCAATGCTTAGCGAAGCTGTGCTCACTTTTAAGGCTTTTGCAATAGCGCCTAGTTGTTGAACGCGTTTTATTTTATCCTGAATTAACCATTGGTCTCTTAACCATTCGAATCCTTCTATTTGAAAACGAGATCCTTCAGGTATACCATCATTATATTTTCCAGTTAATAACCCGGCAGCAAGGGGGCTCCAAATGGTAGTACCCATGCCTACATTCTTAAATATTTCTAAATAGTCTTTATCTACTTTTTCACGTTCGAATAAATTATACTGTGGTTGTTCCATGGAAGGGCCTATTAAACGGTAGGCTTGGGCAATTCGGTGTGCTTCCATAATTTCAACGCCACTCCATTCGCTTGTGCCCCAATATAAAATTTTTCCTTGTTGAATTAAAGTATTCATAGTGTGCACTACTTCTTCAATGGGGGTAGACTTATCGGGTCTGTGGCAAAAGTAAAGGTCAAGATAGTCGGTTTGAAGCCTTTTCAGTGCTTCATGACAAGCTTCGGTTAAATGCTTTCTGCTTAAGCCAGTTTGGTTTGGTTTATTTTCTTTTCCTCTCCATCCGAAATATGCTTTCGACGATAAAACATAAGAAGTCCTATCCCAATTTTTTTTGCTAATCACGCGACCCATCATTTTTTCACTTTCACCGCCAGCATATACTTCGGCATTGTCAAAAAAGTTAACCCCTGCATCATAAGCGATGCCCATCAACTCGTCTGCTATGCGGTCGTCAATTTGTTTATGAAAGGTTACCCAACTACCAAAGCTTAAAGTGCTTAACTGTAATCCGGTTTTACCCATTTTCCTATATTCCATATACTTGCTTTTTAAAGATTGCTTCCTGAACTATCCGATATTATTGCAAAACTATTGGATTGTACATCAATAATCTTAATATCTTTTAAGTTTTGGTCGGCTTCAAATCCCTTGCCCCATACTTTTGATAAAGGGGCATGTTGCTTAACAATTACGCCCTTGTCGGTATGGAACTTCCCAGTTTGCTGGTCCCAAACCATTTCATTGCACCATAAACTGTCTCCTAAAACATTGTAAACAACCACATTGTCGCGTAAATATACCTTACTATCTGCTTCTATAAAACGTGCGTAATTTGCACTTAATTTACTTTCTACTTCGGTACTACTATCCTTGAAAAAATTAACTTTAATGGACTTGGGAAATTCTATCATCTTGCCACTATCCAATAAATATTTATTCATTAATGGTGCCATTAGTTTTGCACTTATACGGCCGCTGGTACTAATATAAATTTCCACATCCTTTCCTACATCAATTCCACCTTCTCTTGAACTAAGGGCTTTTACCTCGTTTATATTGTTCTCGCAAGAGGCCATAAAAAAGCAGCTACTTAAACTAGTAACTGCTATTGTTATAATGTTATAGAATTTTCTACTAATCATACTTTCTTTTATTAAACCATATATCACTAAGGCTATAACCTAGTGTGAATTGAATAAAGCTTTCTTTAAAATCATTCACACTTGAACCTCTTTGTCCCATTTGTAAAGCTAAATTAAGCACCGTGAATTGGTAGTCGTAAGAACGATATTTTCGAATAGGCAACCCCATTCCTAGTGTAAAAGCAGATACGGTTAAACCTTTATTATCGAAATTGATATAATCCTTTCCTGTGTAGTAACCAGCACGGTAAGTAACTGTTGAAAAGTAGTTTTCGTAATCAAAAGGGTTTGGACAAAATTGCACACCAACGCGCATCATCCATGCATTAGAAAGTGGGTCGGTTGTCCCATAATTACTATACTTATCTTTCCATGCCGATTTGTCGTATTGAATACCTATAACCCATTGGTCGTAGGTTCCTCTGTTTGATATTTCTTTTTTATGCAAGGCAATACCGGTAGTTATTAATGCTGGCATTTTAATTTTTCCAGGAAGCTCTTTTCCGTAATAAGCAGTGTCAATAGCATTTTCAGTAGTTGAAGTGAATATACCTGTTGTACGCAACACGTCCTGCTTTGCAGACATGTTTTGGTCCAAAGTTGCAGTCGCTCCGTAGCTTAAACTATATTCCGTTTTATCGGTTGTTTTTGCGTGTGTTTTTGATTTCAATGTAGTTTCCCCTAAAATTCCTAGGTTTAAAAATACACCACCATAAACTGTATTTGTACTAGCCATAGTTTGGTATAGGTAGGTAGAATCTGAATTGTAGTCTAATGACTTAATATTTTGTATTTTCTTTCTTCCGAAATTTACACCTGTTGAAAATCCAACACTAATATTTTTCCAAGATTTACCTAAGCCTAAAAACACTTGATTTAGTCCACCGCTACCCACATAATTATTATATAAAGTGTCTCCTGTACTTGAAACTAGTTTTAATTCGTTTATAGAATAGTTCACCTGCGTTAGTGGCCTTAATCCAAATGCCATACCCATTTTTTTTTCTTTACTAAGGGGTACGCCAATTACTAAGTAATTAGGAATTAAGTAATTTGACTTCTCTTGTTTGTTTGTACTCTCTTGTTTTAATTTAGTATTGGTGAAATTTACACCTAAGTCAAAAGTGGTCATATAAATAGTACCAAATGAAGCTGGATTATTAAAGTTTATACTTTGTCCAAAACTACCATTCATGCTTGCGGTATAGGCAGCAGTAAAACCGCCCATTGCCTGACTTGTTGCATTTTGGCTTATTTGTATTTCGTTGCCTAGTCCGTAACGAGAGAAGGGAGAATTAATTTGTGCAGTCACTGATTGTACAAAACCCATTGAACAGATGATAGGAATTAACCTAATTATTTTTTTCGCAGATAGCATAAAGTCCTTTAAATATTAAATTTTGGTCGGCAAATATCCTTTTTTTTAAGTGAGGCGCAAAATAACATATATCTCCACCGGTTAATAGCACGTTAAAGTTGGCATATTTTTGCTCATAGGCTGTGATAATACCATCAATTTCGGCTGCAATGCCCAATATTACACCGCTTAGTAGGTTAGTTTTGGTATCATAGCCTATTAGGGGAAACTCGCTAGAAGCTTCAACCATAGGCAGTAAGGCAGTTAAATCGTGCATGGACTTGAAGCGCATTTGCATACCAGGCGAAATACTTCCTCCAAGAAACGCATGCTGCTTGTTGACAAAATTATAGGTGATACAGCTTCCAAGGGCAATTACAAGGTTATGTTGGTTGGGAAATTGGTCAACAGCTGCAGTTATTAGTGCAATACGGTCGGCCCCAATGGTTTCAGGCTTCCCTACCGGTGCCGTGAAATTTAAGGTTGTTTTTGGCCCTAAAAGGTGAAATTTAGAATGTTGAGCCAAAAGCGTCTCAATTTCCTTGTCATGATGAATTACAGAAGCAAGGATTGTTTTTTCGGGCTTCCATTCTTGCAAAAGCGCCTGTATACTTTCGATAGTGGCCTGTTCAAACACATGCACTTTATGCAAATCTTTATTTATAAAGATGGCAGCTTTTAATCGGGTATTACCAAAATCAAAACAAATACTGGTAGACATATGCTTACTTGAAATTCAAAATTAATGTCTTTGACCCAAAGTTTACCTAAAACAATAGGCAAGTTGCAAAAGTTTTCAGTTCTTTGGAGTACAAAAGAAAATGAAATGAAAGTTGCAGGCTTTACAATTATAAAAAATGCGGTAGTAAACGATTTTCCCATTGTTGAAGCTATTCGTTCAATTCTGCCGGTGGTAGACGAAATGATTGTATTAATAGGCGACTCGACAGACGAAACAATTGCATTAATTGAATCAATTGGAGATCCTAAAATAAAAATTCATCATTCGGTATGGAACAAGGAATTGAGAAAAGGAGGAGCGGTATTAGCGGACGAAACAAATAAAGCATTTCAATTAATTGACCCTTCTTTTACTTGGGCTTTTTATATTCAAGGGGACGAAGTGGTACATGAAAAATATTACCCTGCAATAAAAGCGGCTTGCGCCAAATATGCCAATGACAATGCCGTGCAAGGCTTGTTGTTTAACTATAAACATTTTTATGGCACTTACGATTATGTAGGAGATAGTAGAAAATGGTATGATTGCGAAACAAGAATTATAAGAAACAATAAGGAGATAAGCGCGTATAAAGACGCTCAAGGATTTAGAATTGGGAAAAGTAAATTGCCGGTTGCTAAAATTGACGCAAGCATTTACCACTATGGTTGGGTGAAAAGCCCCGAGCAAATGAGAAAAAAACAAAAAGAAAGTAGTGTGTTTTGGAATGATGATTCTAAAATGGAAAAAATAATTGCAAGCCCCGATTATTATGATTTTACAGGCTTTGATTCTTTGGAAAAATTTACAGAAACACATCCTAATGTGATGCTTGACCGGATTAAGCAAAAAAACTGGGTAATTGATTTAGATGTTTCCAAAAAGAAATTTTCTTTAAAAAATTTGGCATTGTATTATTTTGAAAAATTAACAGGTATTCGTCCTTTTGATTTCAAAAATCATAAAATAATAAGACCCTAGTAATGTTTGCAATAACTGATATAAACAAGGGGGTAACAAATGGCGATTTTTTGCTGTTAGCTAAAACCATTTCCCACATCGAAAATAAAAGCGAAGGAGTTGGGGCTTTTTTGGAAGCTTTAGTGCCAAGTAATATTCCTGTTATTGGTATTACTGGGCCTCCGGGTGCTGGAAAGAGTACCCTTATTTCAGCGTTAATTGGGGAATGGATTAAAGAAGGCAAGAAAGTGGCGGTGTTGTCGGTGGACCCTTCGTCGCCTTTTCATAAAGGCGCCTTATTAGGGGATAGAATTAGAATGAAGGAATGGTACCTCAACCCCAACGTGTTTATCCGTTCTTTGGCGTCTCGCGGTCATTTAGGGGGCCTTACTAGTTCCATGATAGAACTTACCACCTTATTGCAATCGGTAGGCTTTGATGTGGTTGTTTTGGAGACAGTAGGGGTAGGGCAGTCTGAAGTTGAAGTGGCCTCACTAGCCGAGACGACCATTGTGGTGTTGGTCCCAGAAGCAGGTGATGAGGTTCAAATGATGAAATCAGGCTTAATGGAGGTTGCTGATTTATTTGTAGTAAACAAAAGCGACCGGCCAGATGCGGAAGTATTTACAAACCATATTCAACAAATGTTGATGGAGGCTGCGCATGATACGGGCAATATAAAAGTAGTAAAAACAGTTGCTAGCCAAGGGGTGGGCATTCAAGAATTGATTGCTGCCATTAATGAGCATCATGAAACAATAGCAAAAACAGGAGGTGACCCTAAATTAATATTGTCTAAGGTATTGCAATTAATTGTTGCTCAAAAAATGAGACAAATTGATTTGAAAGAAATGAATGAAAAATTATTAGCAGCATACGCAAAGCCGCAGTTTAATATTTTTAAATTTGCGCAGTCTTTTTATTAGCGCTATTCAAAAATAAAATTATTGCAGTAATTTATTTTGTCTTCTCTGTTTTGGTGCACATTAAAATCGAAAGCACTTATAGGTAAATATTCCGCACCTTTTACAAATTGTCCTTTGTATCCAATTGATTCAAGAAATTGAATAGTTTCCATTACTTTTTCTTTCCCAATATGCCTTGATTCAATTTCTACAATTATTTTAGGCCTGTATTTTGAAAGCGTTTCTACACCTCCTTTGAAAATATTTAACTCGTTGCCTTCTACATCAATTTTTAAAAAATTAGGCTTGCAGTTATGGACGCCACAGTAAGTGTCAAGTGTAGAAGTGGTTACCTTTTCAAGTGATGTAAAGTTAGCGTCATCCTGAGTGGCTGCAATGGTAGCGCCTGGGGAAGACGTTTTGCCAGCTTCTTCGGTAGGTAGGTATAGTTGGGCTTGGCCAGCTGTATTACTCAAAGCTAAATGTTCAAGTGTGACATTGCTCCAATTAAATAAGGCCTTCAATTTTGTGATATAGTTAAACAAGTTTGACTGTGGCTCAAAGGCATACACTTTTCCATTTGGCCCTACTTGCTTTTTAATAAAATATAAGTAGCCTGCTTTATGTGCACCAATATCAAAAACAGTGTCCCCCTTTTTTATGGAAGCCTTTATGTAAGCAATTTCGCCAACATCACTTTTCTGGTATTTATAAGCCCTATGAAAAAGTTTAATGAACTGAATTAATTTATTCATGTTAGGCGGCAGCGTTTTCGTTTTTCCACCATTTGTAAGCTATATATCCAATAATTGCAAATGGCATAGCCGCTAGGTATAATACACCAGCATTAAAACCTTTACCAGCTTCTTCTCCAATTTGACTTGCCGTTTTTGTACAAATAGAACATTGCCCAAAACTAATAGTGCTTAGGAGTAATAATGTAAATAAAATTGAAAGCTTTTTCATACATGCAAATTTAGCATAAAAAAACCCCGATTCTTCGGGGATCTTTATACAAATTTTAAGCGCTTGCTTTAGTTGTTTTTGGTGCAGTTGCAGCTGCTGCTGGCTTCGGTGCAGTAGTAGCTACTTTGTGTGGTCTGCTTACTCCGAAAGATCCCATGAATCTTTTGCCTTTAGCTGTTTTTTTATCTCCTCTTCCCATGATATTACGTTGTTTAAATAGTGAATAGATTGTAAAAATAAAAAAACCCCTTGAATATCTGACTATTCGAGGGGTTTTATTTCAAATTAATTTAAACTACAACTTGCCGCTCAATTCTTTACCAGCCTTGAAACGTGCAACTTTTTTAGCTTTAATCTTGATTGTTTCACCTGTTTGTGGGTTACGACCTGTTCTTGCAGCACGCTTAGATACTGAGAAAGTACCAAAACCTACTAAAGTTACTTTATCACCTTTTTTCAATGATTTAGTTACTGCTTCGATAAAAGCGTCTAGAGATGCGTTAGCTTGAGTTTTTGGACAACCAACAGCGTCAGCAATGTGTGCGATCAATTCTGCTTTGTTCATAGATGTGTTTTTTATAGTTTTAAACGATAGGACAAATTTATTGGGTTTTATGAATCAAAAAAATATTTTGCACTATTTTTTACTTTTATTTTTCCACTAAAACCCTTAAATAGTATGGTTTTCAAGGAAAATGATCTTTGTCATAGGGAATCTCCTATTTATGTATTTGGACGTAAAACGTTGATTTCATTGACTTTGAGCTTATTATTTCCTGAAATATAGGCCTATGGCGGCTTTCGTGGTACTAAGTATCCACAATCAATTCACAATTTTCATTGTAGTACTAAAATGAAAGCACTGGTCCCCCCAAATTGCCTGTATTTCCTGTAATAGCTTATCAGCATGCTGTTCAAGGTATTTGTTCAAAAGGCTTTGGTCCGAGGTATATAATTGTAAAGTGTAGGTGGGTGCCTGGTCGGCGGTTACCTCCAATTGGTAAAATTTACTTTCAGTAAAGCAGTCAGTTGCTGAAAAAAGGGGGATGAGCTTAGCTTTCATCCATTCTAGCCATTGAGTTTCTAAAGTAGGTGCAATTTGAAAACTAATATTTTGAACGTACATGTGTTTATTTTTTTAGTTCAAGTACAATTGGACAATGATCGCTATGTTTTACCATAGGCAGGATAGTCGCTGATTTAATTGCCGGTGACAATGCTTCAGTTGTGCAGATATAGTCAATCCTCCATCCTTTATTTTGCAACCTTACTGTTGGGAAGCGTTGGCTCCACCAAGAATAGGCCCCAGTGGCTTCTGGATTTTTTTGTCTAAAGCTATCCACCCATCCATTCGCTAAGAACTGATCCATCCATGCGCGTTCCTCAGGTAAAAACCCTGATGATTTTTTATTTCCTTTTGGGTCATGAATATCTATTTCTTTATGCGCAATATTATAGTCTCCTAGTACAACTATATTCGGCCTTTCTTTTTTTAATAATTGAATCCATTTGTAAAACTCATCCAGCCATTGATATTTGTAGGCTTGCCTTTCTTCGCCACTTGTACCAGAAGGGAAATAAGCATTGATAATTGTTAAATCACCAAGGTCTATTCTTACAACGCGTCCCTCAGAATCACTCATGGTGTGGCCATTGCCATAAAAAATTTCGGTAGGCTTTTTTTTACTAAAAATAGCTACGCCGCTATATCCTTTTTTTTGAGCAGGATACCAGGCAACATGATATCCTAGTGAAGTAAATAAACTTATGTCAATATCACTTGGCGCGGCTTTTGTTTCTTGTACACAAAACACATCCACTGGATATTCGGTTAGCCATTCTATTAAACCTTTTTTGATTGCAGCACGAATGCCATTTACATTATAACTAACTATACGCATAAAAAATGGGGCTTATGAAGGGTATTGAAAAATTTCACTACTCGCCATAAGTAGTAGTAAGTCAAGTAGTATTGGGTCGGCACTATTTTGGGCGGCAACCATTTGTACTGGTTTCTTTTGCCCACCTGTCACTAAAACAATTTTATTATCAAGTAATATTGTGTTTATATTATTTTCATAATTAAGTTGAATAGTGAAACTGTGGTTTTTTATTTTCCCCTCAATAATTCTTGAATGTATTATTGGCTGCGTAGCAAAAAAGGTATTCAGCGCGTATTGTTTGGTAGAATCATAACCATTATAAATGATATTGGGGTTATAGGATTTATTTTTTTCTATTACATTTTCCTTTACGCTAAAATTCCCAACACTATCATTGCCTTGGTAAATTGTATGCATTGAATCAGGTAAAAAAACAATTGCATTACTAGTTTCCCATTCATTCTTAAGTCCAATATTATCAAATTCAATATAGCCTTTGATGGTGTAATCAATATTATTTGTAACATCTCTTAATGCCTGGATTACTTGGTAGTACTCGTTGCTATTGGTGTTGGACCTGTTTTTCTTTATATAAGTAACTATATCGCTAAACGGATTATTTGTTGTTCTGTCTCTTGTATTTATTTTGTTCAATACGGCATTAGGAATTCTTAATAAATGGTTTCCGTCCTCTTTTGCGAAAGAAAGAAAGCCTTTAGCAGTATCAATAATAGTTCTCGGTTGGTTGTGTATTAAAGGCATCCAGTAATTATCGATTGCATAGGCCATTGGCATTTTGGCTTCTATATAGTCTAGTTCGCCTGAATTTATAGAAAGCAAGGAAATGCCTTTTATGACTGCCTGATAGATGCTTGTAGGAACACCAGCCGATGTAGTAATCGTATACCCCATTCCCAAGGACTGAATAGGAAGCAATCCCAATAAAATATTTTTAGCATTTACTTTTTCTTTCTCCTGATTAAAAATACTGCAGCCAATTAGCCAGAAGGAGTGCACACTGTCTCTTTTATTTAATGGAATATCAACTAGGTTATTTTTATATGCGAAGTCGGCCGACACTTCGTACAATTCTAAATAAGCATGGTAGGGTATGGTACTACTATTTTTCCAGTCGATAACTATTTTGCCCATTTGATTCAACTTGGTTAATGTCTTTTGAACAAGGGGATAGTTTTTTTCTCTTTGCAAATTCAGTTCCGAAAAATAGCCTTTGTCTAGTGCGGCCAATATTGGATTAACATTAGTTGGCAATTGCCAATAAGTGGCATTCGGGTTTAAGGAAGAATAAACCTGAATTTGTTCTACCACTAAATTATTTTGCGAAATTCCATTAAGGTAAGTACAAGTAATTAAAATTAGTAGTACAACGCGTCTCATTTTCTTCATAGCTTTACGATTCATCCAGTTTCAAATTTAGTTAATTTAAGGAATACAACTTCATTATTTATTTTAACTTTACACTATTGAATTTGTTAATTTTTATTGTTTATGAACGAGGATACCAATACTCAGAAAAAGCGTCGTATAATCCCTGCCATTAAATCGTATGGGTTAGAAGGACCAAAATCAAGGCTTCATGAATTAGGCTTTGCTTTAACAATATTCATACAATTTATTAAAGGATTCAGGGCCTTGCACTTTATTGGTCCTTGTATTACTGTTTTTGGATCGGCAAGGTTTAAAGAAGATCATCCCTTTTATATACTTGCACGGGACATGGGGAAGCAAATAGCAGCTTCGGGATTTACGACTATCACAGGCGGTGGCCCTGGCATTATGGAAGCAGCCAATAGAGGTGCTTTTGAAAACGGGGGTAAATCAATAGGTTGTAATATTAAATTACCCTATGAGCAAGAACCAAATCCATATGTGCATAGGTCCATCACTATTGATTTATTCTTTGTTAGGAAAGTATTGTTAGTGAAATACTCATATGCTTTTGTTATTATGCCAGGTGGTTTTGGCACCCAAGATGAATTTTTTGAAACGCTTACCCTAATACAAACCAAAGTGATTAAAGATTTCCCAATTGTAGTGATGGGGAAAGAATTTTACGAACCATTCCGACATTGGATGGAACATATGATAGAAGGAGGTACTATTTCACCAGAAGATAAAGATTTTATTTTATTCACTGACGATACACAGGAAGCAATCGAGTATATTAAAAAATACATGGGGGCCAATTACAAAGCTAAGCCTCGTAAACGCCTATGGTGGTTATTCGAAAGAGTATAATTAGTCAATCACTGGTTGTAGCCATCTTGTGATATATTCTAGTGTCTGCTTTTTCCTAATTGTATAGTCAGCAACCTGGTCCTGTCCAATTTTTCCTAATCCAAAATATTGACTTTGTGGATTTGCAAAATACCATCCACAAACACTTGATGCTGGATACATGGCCAAGCTTTCAGTGAGTGTAATGCCTGTATGCTTTTCAGTCTCTAATAAATTGAATAGCGTGTATTTTTCGGTATGGTCAGGGCAAGCAGGATAGCCTGGTGCTGGACGAATACCCACATAGCTTTCTTTAATTAAAGCTTCGTTATCTAACACTTCGTCTTTTGCATATCCCCAATATTCTTTCCTAGTTTTTGTATGCAAGTATTCGGCAAAGGCTTCTGCAAGCCTATCTGCTAATGCTTGTAATATAATTTTATTGTAGTCATCTAAATTTTCTTCAAATGCTTTAATATGTTTTTCAATGCCATGAATGGTTACCGCAAATGCGCCTATATAGTCTTCTTTGTCTTCGCTTGCTGGACAAATGAAATCGGCCAATGAATAGTTCGGTTGGCCTGCGGCTTTAACTGCTTGTTGTCTTAAAAAATGTAATGGAGTTTGTGTTCCGTTGTTTTGTACAAGCACATCATCGTTCACTGCTGCTGCTGGCCAAAAGCCTACCGCACCTTTTGCTGTCAACCATTTTTCTTTCACTATGGTATCTAACAAAGCGCGTGCATCGGCATATAATTTACTTGCCACTTCACCCACAACTCCATCAGTTAAAATTGCAGGAAAGTTTCCATGTAATTCCCAAGCAATAAAGAATGGTTTCCAGTCGATATAATCTACCAATACCGACAAGTCGGTAATTTCAATGGCCTTATTACCCGTAAAACTGGGTTTGGTGACACTAAAATTTGACCAATCTATTTGTACTTTATTTTTTAAAGCTGCTGCGTATGGCAAGGATTGCTTAGTTGTTCTTTTCGTATCAAAGTCGGCCTTTAGTTGGATATATGATTTTTCTAATTCAGCAAGAAATGGTTTTTTCTGATCCTTGTTTAATAAGGATCCTGCAACTGTTACACTACGTGAAGCATCTAGTACATGTATCACCCCGTCTCCATATTCAGGAGCAATTTTTACTGCAGTATGCATTCTTGAAGTAGTAGCGCCACCAATCATTAATGGAATTGTCATTCCGCGACGCTTCATTTCTTTAGCTATGTGAACCATTTCGTCTAATGATGGGGTAATTAATCCGCTTAATCCAATAATGTCCACTTGGTGCTTTTCGGCTTCTGCTAATATTTTATCAGCAGGTACCATTACACCAATATCAATAATTTCATAGCCATTACATCCCAAAACTACGCCCACAATATTTTTACCAATATCATGCACATCTCCTTTTACAGTAGCGAGTAGTATTTTTGCAGGTCCTTTTGTTACTCCATTAGGGCTAGTTGAGGCTAGTTTTAATCTTTCTTTTTCTGCTTCAATAAACGGAGTCAATACAGCAACGCTTTTTTTCATTACACGCGCGCTTTTTACTACTTGTGGTAAAAACATTTTACCTGCTCCAAACAAATCACCCACTTGGTTCATTCCCGCCATTAAAGGGCCTTCAATAACTTCTAATGGCGCACTATATTTTAAACGTGCTTCTTCTGTATCGGCGTCTATAAAATCGGTAATTCCGTTTATTAGTGAATGTGCTAGCCTTTCTTCAACAGTTCCTTCACGCCATGCTGCGCTTTTTACTTCTACTTTACCTTTTGCTTTAACAGTTTCTGCATATTGTATTAACGCTTCTGTTGCTTCGTTGTTTTCGTTATTTCTGTTTAAAATTACATCCTCGCATAAATTTCTTAAAACAGGTTCTATCTCATCGTATATTTCTAACTGTCCTGCATTTACAATACCCATATCCATTCCAGCCTTTATTGCATGGAATAAAAATACTGCATGAATTGCTTCTCTAACTGCATCGTTTCCTCGGAACGAAAAAGACACATTAGAAACGCCACCGCTCACTTTTGCTAGTGGCATTCTTTGTTTAATTACCCGTGTTGCTTCAATAAAATCGACTGCATAATTATTGTGTTCTTCAATACCAGTGGCAACTGCAAAAACGTTAGGATCGAAAATAATATCCTGAGGATCAAATCCAACTTGCTCTACTAATATTTTATAAGCGCGACTGCATATTTCAATTTTTCTTTCCTTGGTGTCCGCTTGTCCAACTTCGTCAAATGCCATAACAATTACTGCAGCTCCATACGCTTTACAAATATGCGCTTGTTCGATAAACTTAGCTTCACCTTCCTTCATGGAAATAGAATTCACGATACACTTTCCTTGCACACATTTTAATCCGGCTTCAATGATTTCAAATTTTGAGCTATCAATCATTATAGGGATACGTGCAATGTCAGGTTCGCTTTGCATTAAGTTTAAAAAAGTAGTCATGGCCTTTACGCCTTCTAATAAAGCATCGTCCATATTTACATCAATTACCTGTGCGCCACTTTCTACTTGTTGGCGTGCTACAGATAATGCTTCTTCATATAAATTTTCTCGTATTAAACGCGCAAATTTTTTGGATCCAGTCACGTTGGTTCTTTCACCCACGTTCACAAAATTAGTTTCGGGACGAATCACTAATGGTTCTAATCCTGCTAATCTTAAATAAGGCTTAATATGTATTATTTCTTCGCTCATAAAATTAAATAGTTGTGTCAACAATAGGTAAGGCCCTCGGCGTAATATTTTTTACATTGTCCGCCATATGTTTAATATGGTCAGGAGTAGTGCCACAACAGCCACCTACTATATTTACAAATTTATTCTTGGCCCATTCTTCAATAAAATGTGCTGTTTGATGTGGTTCTTCGTCATATTCTCCCATCGCATTTGGAAGTCCCGCATTGGGATAAGCCGAAGTATAGCAAACTGCGATTTGTGAAAGTTCCTCAATATGACTTCTCATTTCTTGCGCACCCAATGCACAGTTTAACCCAACACTTAATGGTTTTGCATGTTCGATGGAGGTATAAAAAGCTTCCAAAGTTTGACCACTTAATGTACGACCCGAAGCGTCGGTAATGGTACCACTAATCATCATTGGTAATTCAGGCTTTCCTTCTTTTCTAAAAAATTCTTTCACAGCAAAAATGGCTGCCTTTGCATTTAAAGTATCAAAAATAGTTTCAATTAAAATCACATCCACATCGCCATCAACCAAGCCTTTAATTTGTTCGGTATAAGAAGTAACTACTTCATCAAATGTTACTGCACGAAAGCCTGGGTTATTTACATCAGGAGATAAACTCAATGTTTTATTCAAGGGCCCAATGGATCCAGCAACAAATTTTTGTTTTGAGTTTGGATGTTTTGATTTGTATTGTGTAATAGCGTCCTTCGCACATTTAGCTGCTGCTATATTTAATTCATAAGCCAATGCTTGCATATCATAGTCGGCCATTGCAATGGAAGTACTACTAAAGGTATTGGTCTCAATAATATCTGCACCTGCTTCTAAATATTGTAAATGTATCCCTGTGATGATGGCGGGCTGAGTAATACATAGTAAGTCGTTATTCCCTTTTACATCACTTGGCCAGTCGGCAAAGCGGGTACCTCGGTAATCTTCTTCCGTTAATTTGTGACGTTGGATCATAGTGCCCATGGCACCATCTATAACTAAAATTCGCTCTTTAAGCGCTGCTTGAATGGACATAATACTACATTATTTTTTAATGCGTCATCCAAACAGAAAAAGAAATAGGGGGGCGATAATTGTATCGTTTATTAGTTCTTTTTCCTTACGGATGGCAGGTTGAACAATAAACAAATCCCCTGCAATGCGGAGCGAAGGTAATATACAAATAGCTTGCAGCCAAATTATGCTGCAAGGGGCCCTTAATTATTCGGTAACTTTATTGATAGGTGGCAGTTACTTGAATGTCAATTTTGTTAGCAACCATTTTAATCAGTATTCCACCAATATTAAAGTCCTTTAAGGCCACTGTGAATTTAGCCGTTGCTTTTGGGACACCTCCCTTAATTTCAATAATGCCATTGGTTTGGACAGCTTTGTTCACGCCATGCACCTGCATATTTCCCTCAACTGTTACTGGGTAAGTACCGTCTTTCTTAAAATTGACAGTTTTGAAATTTGTTATTTTACCATTGAATAGGGCACGAGGAAACTTGTCACTTTCTACATATTCTTCGTTAAAATGTTCCTGCATTGTTTCCATGTCAAACTTAAAGCCCTTCATTAGCATTATGAAACTTAGGTCACCATTAGCTTCTAGGCGACTCACTGCAGCATTGTTTACTGCGTCAATGTCTTTGTCGTCCACAGCTATAAAACGAACTTGTGCAGTATTAGTACTATAATTTTTTTGCGCCGATAATTGAGTTAGTACAAAGCCCAAAATAAATAGCGTGGATATTACTTTTTTCATAGTCAATGTTTGAACATCAAAAATATAGTATTGTTTTGGAATTTCCTATTTTATGTATTGTTGGATTGGCTGTCTATTTGAAATGCTCTTTCCAAGTGTCATTTCATCAGCGTATTCCAATTCTCCTCCAAAAGCAATCCCGCGCGCGATTGTAGTCACCTTGCAAGTAGTATTGGCGAGCTTCTTTTGTATATAATAAATAGTCGTATCTCCTTGAATAGTAGGGTTTAGTGCAAAAATTAGCTCAGTTACTTCTTCTTTTTTCACTCTTTCTATGAGGGAATCAATTGTCAATTGTTCTGGACCAATGCCGTCCAATGGCGAAATAATCCCTCCCAATACATGGTAAGTCCCATTGTATTGTTGTGTATTTTCAATTGCTATTACGTCTCTGATATTTTCAACTACACAAATAACATTTTTTTGCCTTCCCGTGTTTGCACAAATAGAACAAATTTTACCATCACTTATATTATAACAGTTTTGGCAAAATTGAATTTCCTTTCGCATTTTCATTAATGTCTCTCCAAACTGATTGGTGACTTCGGGTTCTTGTTTTAGTAAATGCAATACCAAGCGCAAGGCGGTTTTTTTGCCAATGCCAGGTAGTTTGGAAAATTCAGCCACCGCATTTTCTAACAAGGAAGAAGGTAATTGCATAATTGAAAGTAGAAGGGTAAAATTACTTATTAATGGTCAAATTTAATTCATTCTCCCAATTAGGTTTAATAAGCAAGTTGTCTTTTAGGACATGTACGATTTCGGCTTGTAGTTTTTGTGTATCATATTTACCAGTATCCCATACTCCATTCCCGTTCCTATCCTCTAATATTTTCAAAGTATATTCATTCGGGGGCAATAAGGGAATATTTAATAAATTCTTTAAAATAGGGTAGCTATATAAAACCTTATCGTCTTTTGTTAATAATAAAATTGGGTTTACAAACTGCTGATACCCTGTAATCCTTATTAAACTTGCACCATAGGAGGCAGTTGATTTAGTAACAAAGCGAAGGGTGTCCGACTTTTGTAAGGTGTTTTTTAAAGAATCACTTATTCCATTTTTTGGTACTATTAAATGCATCTTAGTTTGTTCTACCCAAGGATAGTCAATAGTGATTTTTTGTTTGGTGCTACTGTCTAATGTTATTTTATAGCCTCCTAATGGTAGGTTATTTGTATCGCATAGTTGGATAGGGAAACTGTCATTTAGTTGAATAGGCGTTTCGAATGTGAGACTAAGGGGAATTAATAAATCTTGGTCAAGACCTTCTAAGCTTTTGTTGTATTTAATTGGGGTAACTGCTTGCTTAGCATCTTTCTTGCCACTCATTAAAGGAGTCAATTTTTTCTTCTCTGTTTTTTTATACGCTTGAAATGCATATAAGTTAACCATCGCATTTTGTGCAGCAATAGTGATCACCGTATCTCCAAAGGCAAATAATTTAGTACTATCGTCGTACTTTTTAGTAAAATCGTTTGGAACCACAAAAATATTAAATGCCTTATTTGGTAAATAGGAAAACTTGAACTTTCCCAGCTTATTTAACCTGGTGTAATAAAGTGGTTTGTTTTTGTATATAGCGGTATCAACTCCAGCAGGGTGAAGCACTACAAGTAAGGTGCTGTCTACGCGACCTGTTTCTGCAAGCTGAACGCTGCCTTCTAAGCTACCCGTGTCAAGTGTATTGCCTGTGCTAAATGCATAAGTATAATTTTCGGCAATATTACCTTCATTCACATCCTTGATAGCATTTCCAAATTGTAAGCTATAAGTAGTATTAGGTAATAATGTGTCGGCAATCCTAATTCTTAACACATTTAACTTTGAACTTATTAGCGGGTTGTTTTTTAAACTTGGGGATACAATTACGTTTTCTTGTATAGACGTAGTTGTTATATATTCATTAAAAGCCAACCATATTTCCTTGGGTTGCACATTAACAGCTGAATCCTTAGGTTTTGCAACAAGTAAATAGGGTGGGATGCTGTCCCTTGGGCCACCACTAGGGGGTACAATATTGGCACAGCTAACTAAGGATTGTACAAGGTACATAGCTAGTAAACTTCTTAATAATAGTCCAAACAAAGTAGGAGATTTTATCATTAATGCAAACTTACTTGTTTCTATTAATAACCCTTTATAAATTAAGGGTATTCTTAGTCGGTTTCTTCAAAGTCATTACTAGGAATTTCATGTAATGCGACAGCTAATTCGTTGCTTTTTACAAAATTACACCAATGGCATTCTGGCTTGCCACAACCGGTATAAAAATCTTTTGCTTGAATTTTAGCCCACACTTCTTTTACCTGCTGACTCACGGTAGTAATATCGGCCTCTTGAATGGGGACTGCAATTTTTTCGAACTCCTTTTTCTTATTTGGTTCAATGAAATCAAATTCTGCCTTTTCCACTTCCCAGTTTTTTGGGTGTCCTCGTAAAAGAATTTTATAAAATACGGCCTGTCTCCAATAATCTCCTCCTAAAGGATTCTTTTCATTGGGAGGCAATAGTTTTTCTTTTGCATTTTCTACACTTCCAGTTTTGTAGTCAATGACCACCACTTGTTTGCCGTTGAATTCTATTTTATCAATGGCTCCTTTTAAGGGGATACCTTGTAACAGCACGTTGTTAATTCTGTATTCGGTAGTGACTACTTTATTCCAGTCGTTAATATATTTATCGTAGTAATTGTTCAATACCATTTCTCCTTGTTCCTTTCTATTTTTGTATTCTACTTGCGTGAAAGCCTCCCTATGCCTACTCATATAGTGGTAAAAGTCCTGAACCAAATCCTGCTTATCGGGGAATTGATTGTTATTGTCTTGCATTTTTCTAAAGAAACGTTGCAAGGCATCATGTATGGCCGAACCGAAAGTAGTTGCTTCCGATTTTCCCGAAGGCACACGTATTAAACTATTGTAATAAAAATGTAATGGGCATTTTAAGTAATTGTTTAAGGCCGTAACATTCATTATAAACTTTTCAACTTTTGGCCCAATGAAATCAGCCTCTAGTTGTTGTATTTCAGGCTGTGGCGCTGTTTGTAAACGTAAAAATTTATAGGTAGTGCGTATTTGGTCTGTAACTGTTTTAGTTTGTATTTTTCGTTCATCCCCTTCTAGTAATTCAATAATAAATTGGCTGGGCTCTGCTTCTTTCCCGTCAGCACGGAACTGACTGTAAGATACTTGTAAATATTTTTTTGCTCTAGTAATAGCTACATAAAATAGGCGACGTAATTCTTCTTTGTCGTCGGCATTTTCTAAGGAAGTCAATACCGTGTCAGGCAACTTATAACCTGTATTATTTGAACTTCTTTTTTTCTCCCAATAATGGGCGTTGGTTCCTGCAACAAATACATATTCGAATTCTAAGCCCTTACTACCATGTGTTGTTAATAAATTTACACCACTTTCATTTCCAGTAGTAATAGGCAGTGGCATACGTATTGCTTCCCTTTGCATTAGTTTAAGCATTTCGACTAAATCACTAAGTTGCATTTTAGCATTTCGGTGTGTTTCTTCTTTTATAAAATCGAAGAAGTGTGTTACTACGTCTAGCGCATACCCTTTATCATCGGCTTTTAAAATACTTTGGATAACACCAGTTTTTTGTAAAACTTGTTCTACTAAATTTAATAAAGTCACGTTGGACACTTGTGCAATTAAGTCCTCTAAAACGCTCATCGCTTTTGCCACTTCTGTTAAGCCCCCTTGGCTAAACATATCGGTTTGTATTTCCTGTGTTTTTTCAACTAACACTTTTCGGTAGGAGTTGCCTGGAGTGCCATACTTCGCCTGATTTGCTTCAAACGTTAATTTGGCGATAGTGATAGGGGATATATTCCACCATTTATAATGCAAAATTTCAAATAATATATTAGCTCCTTCGTATGGCTGGTCTAACTCACACGCCAAATAGTCTAGTACTTTAATTATTTGCTGAATAAGTACTTGGTCAAATAAATTAGCAGTACGTTTTGTATAAATTGGTACATTTTTTTGCTTTAAAAAATGTGCAATCTCTTCTCCGTATTTATTTTCTTTAAATAGTACTGCAATGTTTTTTGGTGCAATACCTTTTTCTATTAATTGTACAATTTGTTCTGCAATGTCAATCATTTCTTCTTGCGGCTCGTTGTACTTTATAATTTGTGGCTCGCTTGTGTTAATTTGGTTGCTTGCCAAAGCAGCTATTAATTTCTTTTCTAAGCCTACTATTTTATTTACCAAGCGTTCTTGGTTGTTGTTAATTAAGAGCGTAGACGCGTCAAGAATTGGCTGTGTAGAACGGTAGTTGTTTTCTAATACAATATTCAAAATTTCACTTGCATATTGAGTTTGAAAATGCAACATGTTTTCGACGTTGGCACCTTGAAACCTAAATATACTTTGGTCGTCATCGCCTACTACAAATAAATTCGGCTGGTCCCAGTAGTTAACTAGTAATTGCACTAGTTCGTTTTGTGTACCACTTGTATCTTGAAATTCGTCAACTAGTATATATAAAAAACGTTCTTGGTATTGAGCAAGTAAGTTTTTATTTTCTTTAAATGCTTTAATCACCCAATTTATCATATCGTCAAAGTCATACCTATTATGGTCTCGCATCAATTGCTGGTAGTTGTCAAATTCTTTTACCGCAGCAATTAATTTTTCCATTTTCTCCACTTCGGCATCAACTAATGCTTGCTTGACCGAACCTGCTTCGAACTGTTTTGTTTTGCGTTTGTACAAAAATTCTTCTCTTGTTGGAATCTCTAGTAAATATCTAGCTACGCGTTCAACTAAATAAGCGACTGTCCAACCTTCTTTTTTCATAGCGCTAAACAATTTCGATAAATTGCTTATCTCAAAATAGATATCCCCCCTATACCTTTTTAAAGGGTTGTCTTTTTTAAAGCCATCAATTAATTTTTTGAATAATTCTATCTTCTCTAGTTCTGATATTGGGTCTAAGCTTGTTTTATCAAATAAGGATAAATTGTCTTGTATAATGTCGTTACAGAATGAATGGAAAGTGGCAATATTTACTTTGTAGGCACTTGTTCCAATAAATTGAACCAGCCTTTTACGCATAGCAATGGCACCGGCATCGGTATAGGTAAGGCATAAAATATTTTCGGGAGCAGTATCGGTCTCCAACATGATCTTTCCTATTCGGGCACTTAATATTTGTGTTTTGCCAGTTCCAGGTCCAGCAATAACCATTACGGGCCCTTCTATGGTGTCGACTGCAATTTGTTGTTGCGCATTCAGGCCTTTGTACACTTCTTCAAAAGCTTTTAACTGTTCCTCTTTGGTTATCATATTATAAAATTAGTGGCTTTATTTCTAAATCTTGCAACAAAACCGCAGTTGTAGTGTTATAATAGTATGTCAAAAGTATACACCATCAACACCGTCCAAAATATCCCTATTTCCCTAGAAGAAGCATGGGATTTTTTTAGTAGCCCAGCCAACCTCGCTAAAATAACGCCAAGCCATATGGGCTTTAACATTATTAGCAAGCACCATGGGGCAAAAATGTATCCAGGTCAAATTATCGAATACACTGTTTCACCTGTTTTAGGTATCCCTTTGTATTGGATGACCGAAATTACACATGTACAGGAAGGCAAGTATTTTGTGGACGAGCAACGCTTTGGACCTTATATTATGTGGCATCACCAACATCATTTTACTGCCATTGAAGGCGGCGTGAAGATGGAAGATATAGTACATTATAAAATTCCTTTTGGCTTTTTGGGGGACATTGCACAAGTATTGTTTGTCAAAAATCAGTTGAAGGGAATCTTTGACCACCGATTCCAGGCAGTTATTGACAAATGGGGTACTTACAAGCCTTAGTTTTGGGGCAAGAAGTTTTTATAAAATAGTTAGTAATAAAACACGTTGTTATTTTTATTTTACTAAACTTTGTCGTCAATTTAATATCTACATGGCACACACATCTGGTGGGAGACAAGCTCAAAAACTTTCGGTTGCAGGCTTAATAGTTACTCTTGGAATTATATATGGGGATATTGGTACTTCGCCCTTGTATGTGTTTAAGTCAATCATTAACGACAAAGTGATTACGGAGCAGTTGGTTTATGGTGCCATTTCCTGTGTTTTTTGGACATTGACTTTACAAACTACTTTTAAATATGTTTTTTTAACACTCCGCGCCGACAATAAAGGGGAGGGTGGAATATTTTCTTTATTTGCGCTTATTAAGCGATATGTGAAATGGATTTATATACCAGCTATTATAGGAGCAGCTATGTTACTTGCAGATGGTATGATTACGCCTCCAATTTCAGTTTCTTCTGCAATAGAAGGCTTAGGCGGAGTTAAAGGCTTAGAAAACATTATTGTTCCTGGAAATAATTTAACTATTGGAATAGTTATTGCCATTATCTCTCTATTATTTTTCTTTCAACGTTTTGGAACCAAGATTGTTGGGTTTGCATTTGGTCCAATTATGTTGGTTTGGTTTTCAATGATATTTTTATTGGGATTGTCGCAGGTGGTTGATCATGCTGCAATTTTAAAATGTATTAATCCCTATTATGCTTATGATTTATTAGCTAATTATCCCAGTGGCTTTTGGTTATTAGGAGGTGTATTTTTGTGCACTACTGGTGCTGAGGCTTTATATAGTGATTTGGGTCATTGTGGACGCCAAAATATTCAGGTGAGTTGGATGTTTGTGAAAGCGGCATTGGTAATGAATTACATGGGACAGGGTGCTTGGTTAATGCAGCATATTGGAACTACTTTAGATGGCCAAAATCCATTCTATGCGATGATGCCACACTGGTTCTTAATTATAGGTATTAGCATTGCTACATTCGCAGCTATTATAGCAAGCCAAGCATTAATTAGTGGTTCATTTACGCTAATTAATGAAGCCATTAGTCTTAATTTTTGGCCTCGTGTGACTGTTAAATTTCCTACCGAACAAAAAGGACAAATATATATTCCAAGCTTGAATATTTTATTATGGGCAGGTTGTGTAACTATGTGTCTATTTTTTAGAAAGAGTGAACATATGGAAGCTGCTTATGGTTTTTCGATTGTTATCACTATGATAATGACTACCATACTCATGAATTTTTATTTATTGAATGTGAGGCGATGGAGTAGGGCATTAGTTGCTTTTATAATTACTATTTTTTCAGTGGTAGAATTTTCTTTTTTCATCGCTAATGTGGTAAAATTTAAAGAGGCCTATATTACTTTCGTTTTTTCATTAAGTATGATATTGGTAATGGTGGTTTGGCATAGAGCTAGAAAAATTGCCAATCGTTATTTGGATTTTGTTAAGCTGAAAGACTATTTGGTACCCTTGTCAGAATTAAGTGTAGATAAAGAAATTCCAAAATATGCAACACACTTAGTTTATTTGACAAAAGCCAATAACTACCGAGAAATGGAGCATCGTATTATTGATTCCATTTTAAGTCGTAAGCCAAAACGTGCCGACATTTATTGGTTCATACATATTGACAGAACCGATTCCCCTTATGGAATGGAGTATTCAATACGTGAACTAGTAGATGATAAAGTAATGCGTGTTGATTTTAGAATAGGGTTCAGGATTCAACCAAGGATTAATGTGTTGTTTAGAAAAGTAATGCAGGAGTTAAATGAATCTCACGAATTAGGTATATATAGTAAGTATGAGTCCTTGAAAAGCAAAGACTTCCATGCCGATATTACGTATGTAATTATGGAAAGCTTCTTTTCAATTGAAAACGAATTGTCCGTGAAAGAAGATTTTATTATGGATTTGTACTTTAATATTAAACATTTATCACAAAGCGATCAAAAAGCATTTGGACTCGACAATGCTACTACCATTATAGAACATGTGCCTTTAATTATTAAAGCAAATGAGAACATTCCTTTAAAGCGCGTATACGATTAAGGAAGCGCGATTAGCTTGCTTAATTGATTTTGTTTACCAATACTAACTATCCAATATTGTGTATTAGGCTTCCTTGTGATTTCTAATGCGCTTAAACTTATTAGTCTAGTATCGTTTGGTAAAACAACTTCTACTTCAAAGTTTCCCTTGTATTCTTGCAGTATAGCTAATTGTTTTATTTTCTTTCCATCAGTAAATGAAATCTGAAAAGTATTAGCAGATTTTTTCAAAACAATTGGGGACTCTACATCGTATTGCACTAGCCAAGGCATAGTTGGTTGTAATGCTGGTTTGCGGTAGTAGTTATTTTGCAAAGTGTCGTTCCAGTTATTTGCATTGGTTGTAAAACTTTTACTACTGAAATAGGCACTTCCTCTTGTATTTTTTAAACTCCTAAGTTGTTTAATTTGGTGCGGAATTTCATTTCTTTCTTTCCAAGCAGCATTACTTCCAGCCCTATAAATACCATGTCCGATATATAAATTACGGTTATAGGTATTTTTATCCCACCAATTCACTAGTTCATCATAATCGGCTAATGCATGGCCATGTTCCCAGTATAATTGTGGCGTGATATAATCAATCCAGCCTTTTTCTAGCCATAACAAAACGTCTGCATATAGTTCATCGTAATTAGTTACGCCAGCTTTGGTGTTGCTGCCTCTTGGGTCCTTTGACTTGTTGCGCCAAACGCCAAATGGACTAATGCCAAACTGTGTACCTGGTTTTGTTTGTTGGATAGTTGTAGCAATTTGTTTAATAATGGTATCGCAGTTACTTCTTCTCCAATCTTCTTTTAATAAGCCTCTTTTATTTTTCACATAAGCTGCTTCGTCGGGAAATTCCTTCCCTGGAATTTTATAGGGATAAAAGTAGTCATCCATATGAATGGCGTCTATATCATAACGACTTAGCAAGTCTTTTACTACTCTGTTGGTATGCTTCCAAACTTCGGGTAAGGCTGGGTTGAAATATTTTTTATCTCCATAAGTTAAAAACCATTCTGGATGTATTTTGGTTAAATGCGTTGGTGCAATACTTGATTTGTTCACATCAAATACTGCTCTGTAGGGGTTTATCCAAGCATGAAATTCCATTCCGCGTTTATGCGTTTCTTCAATCATGAAAATTAATGGATCGTAAAAGGGACTAGGAGGTAAGCCTTGTTTCCCCATTAAATATTCGCTCCATGGTTCAAGTACCGAAGGGTATAAAGCGTCACCTGATGGACGTACTTGCATAATAATAGCATTCATTCCATTTTTCTGGTGCATGTCTAAAAGCGCGGTGAACTCTTCTTTTTGTGCATCATTGCTTAAGCCTCTTTTACTAGGCCAGTCAATATTTGCGACGGTTGCTACCCAAACGCCTCTAAATTCAAATACGTTTTTATCGTCTAATTTTGGTTGTCCTTTTGTAAAAAGAAAACATCCTATAAATAGAATGCAAAGTGAGATGCGCATATGCGTATAAGTTTATTAATCGTTGTTGTTGTGAGCTCTTAGCTTATCTAGAATTTGGTTTGTCATAGTAGCTTCGTTTTCATCTAAGCCGCTTAAAAGTGCATCAAGTTGCACATCGAGTGAATCTAATTTATTAACTAGCTTTAATCCCTTTTCTGTTAAAATAATATCAACTAAGCGTTTATCCGATTGACAAGCATTTTTTTGAACTAGTTCCTTGCAAATTAAGCGGTCAACAATCCTGCTTGTATCACTCATCTTATCAAGCATGCGTTCCCGAATTTGCAGGGTGCTTAATGGGTGGTCGCTTCCTCTTAAAATTCTTAAAATATTATATTGCTGTTGGGTGATTTCTTCTTTTAACAACATGCGGCTAATTCTTTCATTTAGCCAATTAGCAGTATACAGTAAGTTAATGGCTAACTTTTGAAATTCATTTCTGAAGTTGGTTTGTTGTATTTCTTTTTCGATACCCATTGTGAATGTTGCGCTTTAGTTAGTTATATTTTCTTCTTAAATACGTGAAAATAGGCAAGGCTAACAATGCGCCAATAGCATCTGCTAGCATATCCGAAACTTCAAATCCGCGTGATGGAACAAAATATTTTTGATAGTATTCCATTCCTATTCCATACAAAATACAGAAAATCAAAACACAAGCTTTTGCACTTGTTGTTTTTAATAATTTTACAGCTGATTGATCAAAATAGAAGAAAAATGACATTGCCAGCGAGCCAAATAAAATTATGTGTACAATTTTGTCAACTGGCACATTTTTAAACCATTCGGGTTTTGTTGAAAAATCACTACTTGCCATACTTAATAATATAAATATGATTAGTAATTCTCCTATCACCCATAGCAAAGCTTTCATTTATATTGGGGAGCTTAGTGAACCAACTTGGCATAGGCCTCGCTAGTCAATAAATGCTCAAATGCTGCAGGATCATTTACAGTCACTTTTACCATCCATCCATCACCATAAGCGTCAGTATTTACTAATTCAGGCTGAGCGGTTAGGGCAGGATTTACTTCAGTAATAGTGCCTGCAAGTGGCAAGAATAAATCACTTACTGTTTTAACAGCTTCTACGGTACCAAATACAGCTTCAGCTTCAAGTGCTTTCCCAACAGTATTAATATCAATGTATACAATATCACCCAACTCGCTTTGAGCAAAGTCGGTAATGCCAATTGTGGCAGTATTACCTTCTAATTTAATCCATTCGTGGTCTTTTGTGTAGCGTAAGTCTGCTGGGAATTGCATAGGTTAAAATTTAATTATTACAAAGATTCATAAAAATCACTAAAAAAACAATGAGCTAGAAACTAATGTTTTCAAAATAAAGCAAAATATGGTCCTTTAAAAAGGCTTCTTGCTCAATTAAGTTCATAGTAGGGGTATTCTTGATTTGCTTAAAGTGGGGCCAACCATCCTCGTCCTTACCCTCCAAAATGTAATATCCGCTTGAAGAAAGTATGCTACAAATGGCCACATGCATCAAATCCTGCTTTTGCTCCTTGCTTATTTTTTCTCTAATAAATCCAGTCTCTTGAAGCCCAATTAAAAACAGCACAGCCTCAACATCGGGTTTTTTCCCGAATTTGTCTACTAATTTTTGTTCTAGAGCCCACCATCTGGTCTGAAAATCGTCTGCTATAGTTGCCATATCTTCCTTTTATCAATTTATGCTGCAAAGGTAAGGGATATATAGGCTTGGTAGGTTGGTTTGATTATCTTTGCCAAAATTCGAAAACATGTTACAAGTAAATTTTTTACGCCAAAACCGTGACTTAGCAAAGCAGAAATTAGCTGTTAAGCATTTCGCTAACGTGGATTTGGTGGATGAAGTAATTGCGCTTGACGATGAAAGGAAGCAATTGCAAGCCGCTTTTGATGAAACACAAGCGAAGGTGAATGCGGCTTCCAAAGAAATAGGCGGATTTATGGCAAAGGGGGAGAAGGACCAAGCCGAGGCACTTAAAATGAATGTCGCCGAATGGAAAATATTGCTTGAGCCCTTAAAAGAGCAAATGGCGGAAGTAGAAGCTACTTTGTTGAAGACGATAGTACAATTTCCCAATTTGCCTCATGATTTGGTACCATTAGGAAAAACACCTGAAGAAAATGAAATAGTCAAAGAAGCAGGAAGCACCAATAAATTACCAGCGGGAGCTTTGCCTCATTGGGATTTGATAAAAAAGTACAATTTAGTTGATTTTGAAACTGGCGCTAAAATTACAGGCAGTGGATTTCCCTTATATATTGGGAAGGGCGCTAAGTTCCAGCGCGTTTTGACACAGTATTTTTTAGACTTTAATACTGCTGCAGGGTATACAGAATACCTGCCGCCATTTATGGTGAACTCGGCTTCTGCTTTTGCAACAGGCCAATTACCGGATAAGGAAGGACAAATGTACCATGCGACCGAGGATGATTTTTATTTAATCCCAACCGCCGAAGTGCCTGTTACGAATGTGTTTCGCGATGTAGTATTAAAGGATACCGATTTACCTATTCAGATGACCGCTTATTCTCCTTGTTTTAGAAGAGAAGCAGGAAGCTTTGGTAAAGACGTTCGTGGTTTAAATAGAGTGCATCAATTTGAGAAAGTTGAAATTATTCAAATTGTACATCCCGATAAAAGTGATGAAGTATTGAACGATATGGTTGCCCACGTTGAAAATTTATTAATCAGTTTAGGTTTACAATATAGAATTTTAAGATTGTGTGGTGGGGATATGGGTTTTGCTTCAGCAATCACTTACGATTTTGAAGTGTATAGTGCAGCACAAGAAAGGTGGTTAGAAGTAAGTAGTGTAAGCAATTTCCAAGCGTATCAAACTTACAGAATGAAATGCCGTTTTAAAGACGCAGAAGGTAAAATTCAATTTGCACATTCATTGAACGGGAGTTCACTTGCATTGCCTAGGATTTATGCTGCTATTGTAGAAAACTACCAAACTGAAAATGGTATTTCCTTACCTAAAGTATTACAACCTTATTTTGGTAGCAGTGAATTAGTATAATATTTTATTGGCTTCCTAAAAGGAGCAGTATGCAAAAGGTCCCGACTTGTCGGGACCTTTTTAGTTGTTCTATTTCTTTATTTAACCAGGAAAGACGTAAATGATTTTTTTAAAATTTATTTAAACGAATGCCAATAGCAAAGGGATTAAAATCAAATCCGTAAAGGTTATTGTCAGCAAATAAATTACTGAATCCATAGGAACCGTATAAGCGAATAGCACCTATGCCTAGTTCTCCAATAGCAGCTGTGCGCCAGTCATTTAAATTAAAAGTACCTCCAATTTTTTGCTTGCCCCTTTCTGCACTTATTTGTTTGTTACGTGCTTTAAGTAAGTAACCAGCACTTAAGCCAATGCCCGCATAAAATCCTTTTTTACTACTAGGGTTAGGCCTGTAATTTATTTGAAAAGGAATGGTTAAATATTTTACGAATAATTTATTTTTTCTAAAATCAATTGACTCGGTATTGATATAGGGATACTCGTCTCTGAAACTAACACTTT
>JBEDKT010000064.1:0-12491 GCA_041172025.1 Bacteroidota bacterium | reverse complement strand
GCGTTCTTTAATAAGTTCAATGGTTTTTTGGGAACAATGAACGAAGCAACCTGAGTTGCCTTTGCGTCTAACCTTTTATACCTTACTAAACGGTGAGCGTCGGTTGCAACAAACTGAACACCATCCTTTGATAATTCAAAAAATACACCTGTCATTGCAGGACGTAAATCATCATTACTTACAGCAAATAATGTTTTATTAATAGCAGTTAACAAACCAGTACTAGTCATGTTAAAACCAGTGGTGTCGTCGGCTGTAGGTTCTTTTGGGAAATTGTCGGGGTTTTCGCCCATTACTTTATACTTACCATTATCGCTTGTAATTTCAACTGCGAAATTTTTATCAATATTAAAAGTAAGTGGTTGGTCAGCGATATTCTTTAGTGAATCAATTAAGATTTTTGCGGGAATACATACTCTGCCATTTGCCTTGCTTTCTACTTCCATTTGTACGCGCATCACCGTTTCTAAGTCGGTAGCAACAATATTTAATTTTTTATCTTCTATTTCGAATAAAAAATCTTCTAAAATTGGCAATACAGTGTTTGTATTAATTACACCCGAGATTTGTTGAAGGTGCTTTAAAAGAGAGGAAGAAGATACTATAAACTTCATAGGACAATTATTAAATAATTCGATTGTTATAACTAGGGCAAACCTAAGGCAATTTGTTAAGATTAAAAAGCTATTTTAGCACTACTTATTGACATCGATGAAAAAAATCAGAATCGGCAAAGAGCAAGCTATACAAAGAATACGCAACTTTTGTGCCTACCAAGAAAGGGCTCAACAAGAAGTACGCGATAAGCTATATGAATTCGGCATGTCTAAGGACGAAGTGGAAGAAATTTTATCCGATTTAATTGCGGAAAACTTTTTAAACGAGGAGCGATTTGCGATACAATATGCCGGCGGCCACTTTAGGATTAAGGGCTGGGGAAAAGTAAAAATAAGCCACGCGCTTCAGCAAAAAAGAGTGAGTACTTATAATATTAAAAAGGCCCTTAACGCTATTGACCTAGATGCCTACGAAAATACCCTTATCCAACTGGCTACAAAAAAGTGGGATAGCCTAAAAGGCGAACGGGGGCTAAGCAGAATGGCTAAAACTCAAGCATTTTTACACCAACGTGGGTTTGAGCCACAACTTTTTCAACCTATTGTTCAAACATTGTTTAAGGATAGGTAATGTGTTGATATGATTTTTGTCAACATTGCCAATTTAGCATATATATTTTTTTTAACTTCATGCTGTAAAAACAATAACGTGTCAACACTTAGTATAACATTAATTCAAACACCCTTATTTTGGGAAGACAAGGGCGCAAACCTTGATTTGTTATCGCGAAAAATTGCGGTCATTGAGGAGTACACCGAAATTATTGTTTTGCCCGAAATGTTTAGTACAGGCTTTAGTATGCAGCCAGCAAAATTCGCTGAAACAATGGATGGACCTACGATTAACTGGATGCGCACTATGTCTGCAGAAAAAAAAGCAATCATTACTGGCTCGCTAATTATTTTTGAAAACGAAAAATATTATAACAGACTTATTTGGATGTTGCCTAATGGACAATTAGGCTACTACGACAAAAGGCACTTGTTTGCTTTTGCAGGTGAAGACCAACATTATGCACCAGGCAATAAAAGGTTAATAGCAAGTGTAAAGGGTTGGAAAATTAATTTACAAATTTGTTACGATTTGCGTTTTCCTGTTTGGGCAAGACAAGGCACCAACACAAACGATGTTTCAACTCCAGAATACGATATACTTCTATACGTTGCCAATTGGCCAGAAAAAAGAAGCCATGCTTGGAAAACTTTATTAACCGCCCGTGCTATTGAGAATCAGTGCTTTACTGTTGGGGTTAACCGTGTTGGACTTGACGGCAACGATATTGCACATAGTGGCAATACAATGGTAACGGGACCTATGGGAGAAATATTGTATCATTGTGCTGACCAAGAAGATGTTTTTACTATTACATTGCAGAAGGAAGATTTGGTTCAAACAAGAGACCGCTTCCCTTTTTGGAAAGACGCAGATTTTTTTCAGCTAGTTTAATTTTCAATATTTATGGCCAGCAGTACTTTTATTTCGGCACAGGAATTATTTACAGGAACAAATTGGATTTCAGAAGCTGTTGTGGAAATAGCAAATGGCAAAGTGGTTGCTATAGGAAAGGTGGGCTATGACCACAAAAACGCATACCCACTTGTTGTTCCAGCTTTAATTGATTTACAAATTTATGGCGCAGCTAATAAATTATTTTCTGAATTTCCAGAAGCAAAAACAATTGAAAAAATTTATGAATACAGTAGCGCTGGTGGAGCGGCTTATTTTCAACCAACTATTGCTAGCCAAAGTACCGAAATCATTTACAAAGCAATTGATGCTGTAAAAGCCTATATCACTAGTGGTGGCAAGGGTTGCATAGGATTGCATATTGAAGGGCCTTGGATAAGTACAGAAAGAAAAGGTGCCCATGACAATAAATATATTCAAGTACCAAGTATTAAAGAAGCTGTTGAGCTAGTAGATTATGGCAAGGGCTGGATTAGTATGATTACCCTAGCACCAGAAATTTGTAACCCTGACATTATTCAGTTGTTTGAAGAAAATGGTATTGTTGTTTCTGCTGGACATACTAATGCAGATTACGCAACAGCTACTGCTTTCTTTAATAAAAATATTACTGTAGCAACACATTTATACAATGCAATGAGCCCTTTACATCACCGTGCTCCTGGCGTTGTTGGCGCATTGTTTAACCACAAAAAAGCAATGTGTAGTATTATTGTAGACGGATATCATGTGGACTATGCAGCAATTAAAATTGCTAAAAAATTAATGAACGAAAGATTGTTTTGTATCACTGACGCTGTAACTACTACTACCACTGGTTTATATAAGCATGAACTAATTAATGATAAGTATGAATGTGATGGCGTGTTAAGTGGTTCGGCGCTTACACAAATAAAATCAGTTAATAATTTAGTACAAGAAGTGGGGGTTGAATTAGGAGAAGCAATTTGCATGTGCAGTGTTTATCCTGCACAGGTAATGCATAAAGAAGAAATGAATGGCACCATTGAAGTAAATAAAAAAGCCGACCTGCTTTGTTTAAACGCAGATCGGCAATTAATTAAATTATTTATTGCTTAAGCCTTATAAGTTTTTATTTAGCAAAAGCATTCCAACCTTGTGCGGTAATGTCAAACAAGTTTTTTCCTTTTGTAATTAATTTTGCACCTTCTTCTTTATCACACATATAACCTATCACGCTTATCTCTTCTTGCAGCGTAATTTTATCGTAGTCGGCTTGTTTCATAGTGAATAATAATTCATAATCCTCTCCACCATTTAATGCACACACGGTTGGGTCTAAACCAAATTTAAATGCCGCTGCCCTACTTGCTTCATTAATAGGGATCTTGTCCTCGTATATTCTACAGCCCAATTCACTTTGCTTACAAAGGTGTAGTACATCGCTACTAAGCCCATCACTTATATCCATCATGGCTGTTGGAACTATTTTATGTTCATCTAGGTATTCAATAATATCTTTCCTTGCATCTGGCTTTAATAAACGCCCTACGATATAGTCTTCGTTTTCTAGATTAGGTTGTATTTGAGGATTTTCTATAAAGATGTTTTTTTCTCGCTCCATTAAGGTAAGGCCTAAAAAAGCACCACCCAAATCACCGGAAACGCAAATCAAATCACCGCTTTCGGCTGTACTTCTTTTAATAAATTTATCGGGAGCAACTTCACCAATGGCTGTTACGGAAATTATTAATCCTTTTTGTGAGGTAGAAGTGTCTCCTCCTATTAAGTCCACATTGTACCTTTCGCAAGCGATTTGCACACCCAAATAAAATTCTTCAAGTGCCTCTAAACTAAAGCGGTTACTAAATGCCAAGCCAATTACAATTTGTGTTGGTTGTGCATTCATTGCATATATATCACTTAAATTAACAATCACCGATTTGTAACCTAAGTGTTTTAAGGGCGTGTACATTAAATCAAAATGTACGCCTTCCACTAAAAGGTCGGTAGTGATTACCGATTGTTTTCCAAAATGGTCAATCACTGCAGCGTCGTCTCCAATTGCTAAAACGGTTGAAGCATTTTGTGTTTCAAAATTTTCTGTTAAGTGATCTATTAAACCAAACTCTCCTAATTTTTCGATTTCTGTTCTTTCTGTTGACATAGTTATTTTTAGATGTTTCCCCCTTTTACTAGGGCCAATAATTGATCGTGTATTTTTCCGTTAGTTGCTATAATGCCTGGCTGGTATGGGTTATAAGCTTCTCCTTTTAAATCGGTTACCTTTCCACCCGCTTCTTCTACAATTAAAAAACCCGCTGCACTATCCCAAGCTTGTAGTTTATGTTCATAAAAACCATCAAACCTTCCAGCTGCTGTCCAACACAAATCTAGTGCCGCGCTTCCTAGGCGGCGAACAGGAATTGCCTTACGAATTAATTTTTCAAATATTTGAAGTGGACCATTTTCTGTGTCTAAATATTGATAAGGGAAGCCAGTAACCAAGCAGCTTCTTAATAAATCATCCTTATCGCTTACTGCTATTTTTTTATCATTTAGCGTTGCGCCCTTTCCCCTTTCTGCAAAATACATTTCATTCATAAAAGGGTTGTAGACAGCGCCCATTATCATCTCTCCATTTTGCTCTACTCCAATACTTACACAACAAATAGGAATGCCGTTAGCAAAGTTAATGGTGCCGTCAATGGGATCAATAATCCACTTTATTGCAGATGCTTGTGGAATTTCCCCCGTTTCTTCACTTAGAATAAAATGATCTGGGTATTTGTCTTGAATTACCTTAAAAATTGCCTTTTCGGAAGCATGGTCGGCTTCGGTTACCAGGTCGTTAATAGTAGCCTTGCTTGTAACTGTAAAAGAACCATTAAAATAGCGTGTTAGTTCTTTTGCACCAGCATCTATAGCCTGCATTAAGGTATCTTTAATCATATAGCAAAAGTAGGCTCGTTTGCTGGAATAACATTCCTATTTTTGCACATAATCTTATAAAGACTAAAACCCGATTCTGTAGATGCCGATATTCGAGATTAACTTGCCAAAACGCGTAAACAAAGCACTAGGTATTCCACCTAGAAGTCCTAAACGATCACAGCTGCGCGTACTAAAAAAATTATTGCGTCGGGCAAGGTATACAGCATTCGGACAACAATTTCATTTTGATAAAATTTTAGAAAGTAGGCATCCAGGAAAAGCATTTCAAGAACAAGTACCTGCTTATAATTATAATAAAATTTATAATGAATGGTGGTATCAAACCCTGGAAGGAAAAGAAGATATATGTTGGCCAGGAAAAATTAAGTTTTTCGCGCTAAGTAGCGGTACAAGCGAGTCTGCAAGTAAATTTATCCCTATTACGAACGACTTATTAAGAGGAAATAAAATGATCATGCTTAAACAACTTATTGGTTTGTTTAATTATAATGATGTTTCCTTAACCGCCCTCAGTAAAGGCTGGCTGACACTAGGTGGAAGTACGGATTTACAAAAAGGACCGGGCTATTATGCGGGTGACCTAAGCGGTATCACTGCAAAAAAAACACCGTTTTGGTTTCAACCATTTTATAAACCAGGAAGGAAAATTGCGAAAGAAAAAGATTGGAATAAAAAACTGAACGATATTGTTGATAAGGCACCCAATTGGGATATTGGATTTGTGGTGGGTGTGCCTGCATGGATTCAGATGTGTATAGAAATGGTTATAGAAAGGTATAAGTTGAATAATATCCATGAGATTTGGCCTAACCTTACCTTTTTTGTGCACGGTGGTGTAAGCTTTGAACCCTATAAACATGGTTTTGAGCAACTACTTGGAAAACCTATTACCTATGTTGAAACTTATTTGGCTAGTGAGGGTTTTTTAGCCTGTCAGGACAAGCAAAATGCAGCAGGCATGAGGCTTTCTTATAACGAACACATTTTCTTTGAATTTGTCCCCTTTGATGATATTAATTTTGATGCCGAAGGTGAAATGATTGAAAACCCAACCGCCCTTATGATACACGAAGTGGAGGAGGGGAAAGACTATGCACTATTAATAAGCACAACCGCTGGTGCCTGGAGGTATTTAATTGGGGATACTGTTAGGTTTGTTGATAAAGAAAATGCGGAGATAATTATTACAGGAAGAACCAAACATTTTTTAAGCTTGGTTGGGGAACACCTTAGTGTGGACAACATGAACAAAGCCATACAATTGGTTAGTGAGGACCTTAACATTTCTATTCCCGAATATTGTGTTACTGGCGAACCCTTTGGTAGTTTTTTTGCACACCACTGGTATATTGCATGTGACCAAAATATAGATGAAACTTTGTTAGCGAAAAAGATAGATGAAAAACTAGTGACCCTGAATGACGATTATGCGGTGGAAAGAAAAAGTGCTTTAAAAAATGTGCAGGTAACTGTTTTAAAAGAAAATACTTTTATGCGCTTTTTAGAAAGCAAAGGGAAAATAGGCGGGCAACATAAATTTCCAAGAGTATTAAGGGGTGATTTATTAAAGGACTGGAAAGCTTTTATTTCAAAATAATAGTATGACAGAGCCAATTTTAAAAGGGTTGCTATTGGGGCTTATATTGAGTATTTCGGTAGGGCCTGTTGTGTTTGCCATAATTAAACAAAGCCTCACTAATGGACACAAGGCAGGCTACTTTTTTGTAGCAGGTGTTTCGGCAAGCGACATGGTTTTATTATTTATTTGTAATGTTTTTACTTCCTTGTTTGCAATAGTATTAAATCACAAAGCAACTATAGCCTTGTTGGGTGCTGGTTTTTTATTACTAATGGGACTGTATACCCTTATTTTTAAAAAAATTAAAATAGAAAACCTTGGAGCCGATAAGCAAAAACCAATGAAGTGGCATAATATGCTTGGTTTTTTTGCTTCTGGTTTTTTAATGAATACGCTAAACCCAAGTGTATTTTTATTTTGGTTTGCTTGGACGGCGGCAATTGGAAATAGTGCGGGCGAAACTAGCAACCCTACAACTTACAAGCTGCTGGTGTTTGGTACCTGCCTGGGTTTTGTAATGTTGTCCGACTTAGCAAAAGTGGCACTCGCTGGTAAACTAAGGCCAAGGTTAACCGAAAAGAATTTGGTTTGGATTAACCGAATTTCGGGTATTATTATATTAATTTTTAGTGCTGTACTTTTTTATGGTGCATTAACTTATTAATCAAGTCTTATATTAACTTAAGTTCGTAAATTGCTATTATGAAAATTAAACTATTGCTAACCGTATTCCTTTTTTGTATTGCCTTCGTGGAATTAAATGCACAAGAAAGTGGTTTCTTAGCATTAAAGGACAAGGGTATAGTTGTTAGGTCATTTACATCGGGCAGTTATATCAATTTTCAACTTGCAAATCAACAATGGATTACCGCTTATATTGATTGGGTCCGAAACGATTCAATACAAGTAAAGCAGTTTGCAATTCAAACAGGTGTTACGGCATATGGTACTTATGGACAAGACACATTAAGGCTAGGAAAGCTGGCCCTTCATAAAAGCGAAATTATTGCCCTGTCAAAACCTAAGGGATATTACAATAGCGTATTTACAAATGGTAGCTTTTTTAGGGCCGCGGGTATTGGTTATATTGGATTAAATGTGGCTAATTCATTGATAAAAAAAGAGCCCGTTTTTGAAAGTAAAAATATTCCTAGTTTTATTGGCGGCGCTGCTAGTTGGGTAATTGGAAAAATAATTAAAAAGTCAAACCCTAATTATTGTCCTATTGGAAAAAGATTTAGCATTGACATATTATAAATCATAAGCCCGTGCTAAAAAAAATTCGACGAATTGTTTTATACCTATTTCTTAGTTCCCTAGCGTATGTATTAATTACAAAATTTGTAGACCCACCAATTACTACAACACAAATTACCAATGCTTTTGGGCTTGGATTAAGGCGTGATTATGTTTCTTGGGAGAATATGTCTTATAATATTAAACTAGCTGCCATTGCCAGCGAGGACCAAGCTTTCACCGACCATATTGGCTTTGACTGGGATGCAATTGAAAAAAGTTTACGTCCAAAGAAGAAAAAAAAGAAATCTAAAATTCCTTTGGGAGGTGGCGCCAGCACTATATCACAACAAACTGCCAAAAATGTTTTTTTATGGCAAGGGGGGAGATATGACAAATACATTCGAAAAATTCCAGAAATATATTTTACTTTTTTAATTGAAGCCATCTGGGGTAAAAAAAGAATTTTAGAAGTTTACCTAAATGTTATTGAAACAGGACCGGGTTGTTTTGGTGTAGAAGCTGCTGCCCAATACTATTTTAAAAAATCGGCTAAAAAATTAACAAGGTCCGAAGCAGCCATGATAGTTGCGGGCTTCCCTAATCCAAAAAAGTTTACAGCCCGACCAATGACAAGAAGGGTTGCTTGGCGTTACCCTCAAATTATGCGCGAAATGAATAACCTTGAATCCGATGAGGATATAAGTGCTTTACTTAGAAGCAAATAGTGTTATTTAGTAGTACCTAGTTGTTGTTCAATCACCCGAATAGCATTGTTGGTGCGGTCATCCCCAATGCCGCTTACAACCGCCCAGGGCGTTGTTTGATTCACTAGCAAGTCCTTATAAATCATAAACAATTCTTTGCGCGGTAATTCATCGGGGTATTCTCTCATTTCATCGCTTGTCCAAGGAAGGTCAATATCACACAATAAGTACAAGTCGTACCTTCGATCATTAATTTGTTCCAGTATAAAGGGGTCACAATTATTAAAAACATATTCGCTCCACACTTTCATCACGTACATGTCGGTGTCAATAATTAACTTATTTGCACCACCATTATTTATTTGCGTTAATGCGCTTTCAATTGCGGCGTCCTCGTTTGCTAACTGGCCCTTCGCAATGGTTAATAAGTTTTCATACGTATATGCCGTTCCGTTTTTGCTTAAATATTCACGCGCATATTCCTTACACCATATAGTTTGGTAGTGTTTTGCAAGGGCCGTACAAAGCGTAGATTTCCCTGTTGACTCAGGGCCCAACACTACTATCTTTTGTAGTTTTACATTTATTACTTCTGACATTATTTGTGTACTTATTTTGTCTCGTCTATAAATAATTTCGCACCTGTTCTTTTTTGTATGGCTTGTTTTTCGTACCAGGACTTCCAGCCTGCAATTGCTAATACCAGTAATACTAAAAATTGAAAGCTCGTAAACGCATAGCCTTTTATAAAATACAAAGGGATAGAAGCAATATTTGTTATTATCCACCATATCCAACTTTCCACTTTCTTTTTTGCCATTAACCACATGCCTGTATAAGCTGAAGCGCTTGCTAGTGCATCGGCCCAAGGAATTGCCTCTGGTGCAAATTCTTTTTTTAGTAGTAGCAGTGAGCCGTATATAACCAAATAGAATGCGGCAAAAAACAACAACTGATGCATCCAGTCTCGCTTATTACTTTTTGTAATTTGTAAAACAATATTGTTTTTACCTGGCTCCTTTCTTGTCCATAAATACCAACCATAAACACTCATAATGGTCTAATACAAATTCACACTTGCTTCTCCTAATAAGTGCCCCTTAAAACTTAAATAAATATATATAGTCGTATTAATTAATCCTACCGGATATACTAAAACGTTTTCTTTTCGACTATACCAAACAGAAGCAATTCCAGAAAAAACAGCCACCATCTCCAACCATGTTGTTTGTAATAGCCCTTTATATATCAATTCAATTAGTGACTGCATGCTGTTTATTTTACTTTCATATTTTCTAATTGCGCTTCAAGTCGGAACATCTCATCCCTTAGCCTTGCGGCTTCTATAAAATCAAGTGCTTTTGAAAATTTATCCATTTGTTTCTTTGTTTGTTGAATTGCTTTTTCAACTTGTGGAATAGTTTTGTAGGCACTATCCGGATCGGCTACCATTTCTAATTCATCAGAAGTGCGGGCATTAATATTATTTAATGTATATCCCTTAATATCCAGTACCGAAGTTTGTGCCATTACCTGTTCAATGCTTTTAACAATAGTTGTTGGTGTAATATGGTGTTCGGTATTATATTTAATTTGTTTAGCTCGCCTTCGTTCTGTTTCGTCAATAGTACGCTGCATACTCATGGTTATCTTGTCTCCATAAAAAATTACACGACCGTTTACATTTCTTGCGGCACGACCCGATGTTTGTGTAAGTGATTTTTCATTTCTTAAAAAGCCCTCTTTGTCTGCATCCAACACCACCACCAATGACACTTCGGGTAAATCTAATCCCTCTCTTAATAAGTTTACACCCACAAGCACATCAATCACGCCCAGCCTAAGTTCACGTAAAATTTCAACGCGTTCTAGTGCGTCAATATCACTATGTATGTACTTTGATTTAATTTGTATTTTATTTAAAAAGCGGTCCATTTCTTCCGCCATTTTTTTAGTAAGTGTTGTAACTAGCACCCTGTCTCCTTTTGCTACCTGCATGGAAATTTCATCTAATAAATCGTCTATCTGATTTTTTGTGGGACGCACTTCAATTGGAGGGTCTAATAAACCCGTTGGACGTACAATTTGTTCTACAATTAACCCTCCTGTTTTTTCTAATTCATATTCTCCTGGAGTTGCACTGACAAAAATTGTTTGACCAACAATACTTTCAAATTCATTAAAATTTAATGGGCGGTTATCTATGGCACTTGGTAGGCGAAACCCAAATTCTACCAAGTTCATTTTTCTACTTCTATCCCCTCCATACATTCCTGAAATTTGTGGTATGGTTACATGGCTCTCGTCAATTACACATAAAAAATCTTTAGGGAAATAATCTAATAAACAGAATGGCCTTGTGCCTGGTTTTCTTCGATCAAAAAACCTTGAATAGTTTTCAATACCTGTACAATAACCTAGTTCTTTAATCATTTCTATATCATATTCAACACGTTCTTTTATTCTTGCCGCTTCGACATGCTTGCCCACGTTTTTAAAATATTCTACTTGCGCGCGCATCTCATCTTGAATTTCAATAATAATTTCTTGCATTATATCCTTTGGGGCCAAATATAAGTTTGCAGGAAAAATTGCCACATTCTCCATTGATTCTATTCTTTTCATAGTTTCAATTTCAATGCTCTCAATTTCTTCTATCTCATCACCAAAAAATGTAATTCTGTATCCGTAATCCACATAGGGTAAACGAATATCAATTGTATCCCCATTTACCCTAAACGACCCTCTATCAAAATCGGTAACTGTTCGGTGATAGGTACTATTCACCAATGCGTGTAAAAACGCCTGACGGGACATTATCATCCCTTTTTCAATTCTTATTATACCATTTTCGTATTCGGTGGGATTTCCCATTCCATAAATACAACTCACACTTGCTACAATAATAATATCCCTCCTTCCGCTTAATAAGTGTGCGGTTGCTTGAAGCCTGAGTTTATCCAATTCCTCATTTATGCTAAGGTCTTTTTCAATATAAACACCCGAACTTGGCAAGTACGCCTCCGGTTGGTAATAATCGTAATAGGAAACAAAATAACCCACTGCGTTGTTTGGAAAGAATTGTTTGAATTCTCCATAAAGCTGGGCTACTAAGGTTTTATTGTGCGTGAGCACAAGGGTTGGCCTTTGTGTGTTTTGAATCAGGTTTGCAATGGTAAAAGTTTTACCACTACCAGTAACACCTAATAAAGTTTGAAACCTTTCCCCTTCTGTTATTGCCTCGGTTAGCTGCTTGATTGCTGCGGGCTGGTCACCAGATGGAGTATAATTAGATTGTAATTGGAAAGGCATAGTCAAATTTACGAACTATTAAACCTTTCTGTTTAAATAGTGTGTGTAATTGGGTAGTTCATATTCGTATACATCCTTCATTAGGTTAGAAGTCATTAAAAAGTCGGCGGTAGTCCTGTCACAAGCCATTGGCAGGTTCCAGGCAACAGCTAACCTTAAAAGGGCCTTTACGTCACTATCGTGAGGCTGAGCTTCCATTGGGTCAAAGAAGAAGAAGACCACGTCAATATCACCCGTAGCAATCATAGCGCCAATTTGTTGGTCACCGCCCAATGGGCCACTTAATAACTTGGTTACAGGCTGGTCGAGGGCCTCTTCAACAAGTTTACCGGTTGTACCGGTGGCAACTAAAGAATGTTTAGATAAAGCTATTTTATTATGCACCGCCCATTCAATTAGGTCCTTTTTTTTATTATCATGTGCAATTAACGCAATTCTTTTTCTCTTTTCTAGTCTTCTAATATTTGGATTCATGTTTTCTAGTCGGTAATTTTTTTACTAAATAGTATAATAGACACTAAGGTAATTAAAATTATTGGTAGCGGAATATGGAAAAGAAGAAGCATATAAAACAACAACAGTAAAAATACTGGATAGGTAAAAAGCAAAGCACTAAAAAGTACCGAGTCGAAAAAAACAGTTCCGTTGGTTTTTTT
>JBEDKT010000063.1:0-5305 GCA_041172025.1 Bacteroidota bacterium | reverse complement strand
GTTATTAAAGAGATTGATTGGGTAGACAATAAAAATATTTTGGATTTAAAATAAAAAGTCAAACATGATTATTAAAATTGCCATCACATTAGGTGTATTAATTGCAGCTACTTTGTTGATGAAAAAAAAGGAAATGAGTTACAAGCAATCGGTAATGAAAACCTTGTATCCAATGATCATGTGGGGGGGCCGGTCAACTGGGAAAAAAGAAATATTAATTAATAAAGATAAGGCAGCACCATTGGTTTCCTTTTATAGCTTAACTGTGAAAGACATTGCGGGTAATGACTTTAGTTTCACAAGTTTAAAGGGTAAGAAAGTATTAATTGTAAATACAGCTAGTGATTGTGGTTTTACAGGGCAATACGAAGCCTTAGAACAATTGCAGCAACAGTTTAAGGATAAGCTTGTGGTGATTGGCTTTCCTTCTAACGATTTTAAAGAACAAGAGAAAGGAGATAATGAAAATATTGCAGCTTTCTGTAAGAAAAACTATGGGGTTACTTTCCCTCTAATGTCAAAGTCAATTGTACTAAAAAAGAATCACCAAAACGAAGTGCATAAATGGTTGACCGACATGACTATTAACGGATGGTGTCATCAGGAACCTGCTTGGAATTTTTGCAAATATTTAATTAATGAAGAAGGAACACTTACACATTACTTCCCAATGACCATTGATCCTTTGGCTGCTGAAGTGATAAAGGCAATTGAAGATTAATTGCAGTTTTGCACTTATTAATTAATAGGACAATTTTCGTGGTAGTTCTCAAGTACAATATGGCCTGACTCAATAATCATATCCTTGTAGGTTGTCTTTATTTCATCTAGCACCTCTTCTATTTCTTGCTGTTCCTTTAGCGTGACTAGTTTTGCACGGTATTCTTTTATATTTGGCAGGCCTCTTAGGTAGTTGGCATAATGCCTTCTCATTTCATTAATGCCTGCAATAGGTCCTTTCCATTCTAGGGATTTTATTAAATGTTGTCTTGCTACTTCTACTCTTTCTTCAATTGTTGGATCGGCCATTCGCTGTCCTGTAGCTAAGAAATGTTTTATTTCTCGAAATATCCAAGGATAGCCAATGGCTGCACGACCAATCATAATTCCATCTACACCGTATCTATTTTTATATTCAAGCGTTTTTTCAGGGGAATTGATATCTCCATTTCCAAATATGGGTATATGAATGCGGGGGTCATTTTTAATTTCTCCAATTAATGTCCAGTCCGCTTCTCCCTTATACATTTGCATTCTTGTACGACCATGTATTGCGAGGGCTTTAATACCTACATCCTGTAAACGTAAAGCTACTTCATGAATATTTTTACTTGATTCGTCCCAGCCTAACCTTGTTTTTACAGTTACTGGGAGGTTGGTACTTTTTACTACCGCTTCGGTTAAGCGTACCATTAAGTCCAGGTCCTTTAATACACCTGCACCGGCACCTTTCATTGCCACTTTCTTTACTGGGCACCCAAAATTAATATCAATTAAATCGGGGTTCACTGTGTCAACTATTTTTGTGCAAAGTGACAAAGCTTCTTCGTCCCCACCAAATATTTGGATCCCAATGGGGCGCTCAAAGTCATAAAAGTCCAGCTTTTGCTTACTTTTCATTGCATCACGAATAAGCCCTTCACTACTAATAAACTCAGTGTACATTAAATCAGCGCCATTTTCCTTGCAAACTACTCTAAATGGGGGATCGCTAACGTCCTCCATTGGAGCAAGTAAAATTGGAAAATCAGGCAATTGTATAGGACCGATAGAAACCATATGAATTCATTATATTGCACCTAAACTGGTACAGCTGCAAATGTACCAATAAATTGCATTTACATGGAATCATCTACGAAAAGCATTTTTAATTTTTCCCCTGCTTTAAGAATGGCTATTTTTTTAGCTTTAACCGGCATTAGTATGATTTTAGGTGGGTTAATTAGCTTTTCAATAGTTGCAGCTATCCTACACGTGAATTTTTCTCAAATCCAAGAAGTACTACTTAGGCCTGAAAATGTAAAATTGGCTCAGTTTGCCAATGCTTTTGCTTCCCTTATTGCTTTTGGGGTGCCTGCAACGGTGGACGCCTACTTATGCAAGGGTAGTACAAAGCAAAATATGGGGTTTTTGCCTGTTAAATCGGGTTACCAAATAGGGGTAGTTATTTTATTAGCTTTTTCGGGTTTATTGTTAAGTGGCGCATTAGGGGACTTAACGCAAAAAATTCCTATACCAGGCGACTGGAAAGTAGCTGCTGAACGCCTAGAAGCACAGTACAAAAAGGCATTACTTGCCATGACACAAATGAAGTCATTAGTTGATTTACTAGTAGCTGTCATTGCAGTTGCAGTTGTGCCGGCAATTGTGGAAGAACTTTATTTTAGAGCGGGACTGCAAAAAATATTAATTAATTGGTCGGGTAAACCGCATTTGGCCATTATAATTACTGCAATCATTTTTAGTACTTTTCATTTTTCTTATTTTGGATTTTTATCAAGAATGTCCTTGGGTATTATGTTAGGCTACATTTACTTTTTTACTAAAACTATTTGGTTGCCTATGCTCATGCACTTTTTGAATAATTTAGTAGGCATAACCACTTTGTATTTTGTAAAAGGGGATCCTAAGAAAGTGGATGCAGTATTAGAACAAAATTTGACTTTTTATTGGGTATTTGTTGCACTAATATTGGTGTAGTTATTATTGAGAAGATTAAATATTATTTCAAATGATACAAGACTGGAAGAAAGTATTTAGTAGTAGTGCCTTGGCACAATCGTCAATAGTAATGGGCCTATTGAACGAAAATGATATTCCCGCTAAAACCCTAAATAAGCAAGATTCTTCTTATGTTTTTTTAGGAGAAGTGGAAGTGTATGTACCAGCCGATTTGTTTGATCAAGCAGTAGCACTTATTGCTAAGCTGAATTTAGACGTCGTTTAACCTTAATTATTTCTATTTAAATTTTTTATATGGCTTTTAATTTCTCGGTATTTAAAGTAAGGGCAGCATCGGCAATAGTTTTTGCATTGATAATGGTATTGGGATTGTTACAGAGCCAGTGGACTTTTTTTCAATTATTTATTATAATACAAATTGGCTGCTTGTATGAGTATCAAAAACTTATGAAGCTAATTTTTCCAAGTTATGCCACTATCACCGCCGTGCATAAGTGGGGAATACTATTGTCAGGTACTGCAATTATGTTGGCACACTGCGCTCCAACTTTAATAGTAGGCGGGTTTGTGATTCAAAAAATAGGGATGCCCCTACTTGCATTATTATTTATTGGCATGCTTGCTTCGGAATTTATTAATAAAAAATTTAATGTAAAAAACTGGGCCATAACCCTATTCGGGTTATTCTATATTTCCTTTAGTTTGTCCTTATTTTATCCTTTAAGAGCCTATATGGCAAATACTTTTTTTGGAGATTTTGGGTACGCTATCCCGCTTATTTTGATTTTATCTATTTGGGTGAATGACACTATGGCTTACCTAGTAGGTTCCTTTATTGGCAAAACACCCTTGTCGCCTATTTCCCCTAATAAAACATGGGAGGGTACCATTGCAGGTATTATTTTGTCGGTCGTATTAGTTACAAAAGTGATGGGCTTATACATTCCTGTATCGGAGCGCGTGATTTTATATATCAGTATTGTTGCCTCTATTGCAGGTACTTTTGGTGATTTATTTGAAAGTAAGCTTAAGCGACTAGCAGGTGTTAAAGACAGTGGTAAAATGATGCCCGGGCATGGAGGCTTTTTAGATCGATTTGATTCTATTTTACTAGCTACCCCATTTGTATGGTTATTACTTCAGTTTTTGTATTAGTTGTTTTACATTTGCGCATAAATTTTACATATGACTATTCATAAAGAAGGAACCGCTACTATTTCATTGATTGCTTTATTTGTAGGCGCATTGAATATTGTTAATTTTTCTTACTTATTCCCTGTAAGCGTAATTGCCGGTTGGGCACTTTTTATTATTTCACTTGGGTTCTTCCTTTTTATTGTTTCTTTTTTTAGAATGCCAAGTAGAAATTGGACAAAAGATGCTTCTGCAATTGTGTCACCAGCCGACGGCAAAGTGGTGGTAATTGAAGAAGTAGCACCTGATGAATATTATCAAGAAAAGCGTATACAGTTGAGCGTATTTATGAGCCCTGCAAATGTGCATGTAAACCGCATGCCTATAGCAGGAAACATAGTTTATAATAAATACCATCCGGGTAAATTTTTAGTTGCTTGGCACCCAAAATCGTCTACTGATAATGAGCGTTGGTCGGTGGTAATTGAAAATGAAAAGGGTAGTATTTTATTAAAACAAATTGCAGGTGCTTTGGCGCGTCGTATTTGCAATTATGCACCTGTGGGAACTAAATACGATCAAACTGCTGAATATGGTTTTATTAAATTTGGAAGTAGGGTGGACTTATTGTTACCAGTAGGTACTACCATTCATGCTAAAATTGGGGATCATGTAAAAGGGGGGGTTACCGTACTTGCTTCTTGGTAGTAAATTATAATATTGTTTCCAATTGTTTTAAGTGGGTAATGGTATAAGTTGCTTTTACGCTTGGCGTTACTTGTAAGTGATTTACAAAAACGGTATCCATCCCAAAGTTAATACCACCTTGAATATCGGCTGACTCGTTGTCCCCAATCATAATACTATTTTCCAATACTGCCTTAGTTGTTTGCAGGGCATATTCAAAAATGCCTGCATGTGGCTTCAGGCTATTACTTGCCTCAGACGTAATTACTGCAGTAAAAAAATGGTCTATTTTAGAGTGCTTAATTTTGTGTAATTGTACGGTTTCAAATCCGTTGGTGATTAAGTGCATCTTATAGTCCTTGTCCTTCAGATAATTAAGAATTTCAATGGTATAAGGGAACAAATTTTTCTTAAAGGGCAATATGTCTAAATATTGAACAGACATTTCTTTTGCTAATTTTTCATTGGCAACTTTAAAGTCTAGTAAGCTTAAGTAAATTCTTTTCCAGCGTAGTTCCTCCTGTTTTATAAACCCTTTTGTATATCGGTCCCATAGTCGATGGTTATGTCCCGAATATACATTGAAATAGGCGTCAAAGTCGGTAATTCCAAGCGCTGCTAGGTTATGTGTATCGTATAGTTCTTGAATAGTTTCTTTTGAATTTAACTCGAAGTCCCAAATGGTGTGATCTAAATCAAAAAACAAATCTTTGTAGGCCATGTATGCTATTTATGATTTGCTAAAATACAGCATTGCTCCCTATCTTTATACAATAAATTAGATAGTTAACAAATAATTGAT
>JBEDKT010000062.1:0-4400 GCA_041172025.1 Bacteroidota bacterium | reverse complement strand
ATTGATGGTTATTCTACTAAAATTACTGACCGTATTATCTTAACAGATGCGTTCTCTGGTAAAAATGGTGGAACAGCACAAGAGCAAGAAATATATAATATCCTATTAAACAATAACGCATCAAGAGGCGTATTTATGGCAAACGCTGTTGATTTACGCGTTTCTGGAATTGATATGATTGCTGCTTACAACCTTAAGTTAGCAAACAAACAAAGCATTAAATTTGAATTAGCTTCTACTTTGTCAAAAAGAGAAATTCTTGGAAAGACAAAAGTATCAGCTGCATTGGCAGGAAAAGAAGCTACTTACATGAGCCCTATTAACAAGGCTTCATTAGTAGACGGTAACCCTGCAGTGAAAGGCTACTTATCAGCATCTTATAAGAATGGCAAATTCAATGCTTTCGTAAGAAGCACTTATTTTGGTAAAGTATCACACGTTGAAGGCGGTGGTGCAACTAACTGGTTTTATAAGCAAGTGTTAGCTGCTAAAATTGTAACTGATATGAGTTTAGGTTATAGAGTATCAAAAGCTACCAAGTTCTCTGTTGGTGCAAACAACTTATTTGATATCTATTCTGACTTATTAAACGCGTCTAAAGGAAGGTACTATTTATTAGACCTTGCAACTGACAAGTTAATTTTAGACAATCCTCAAACAGCGCAACAAAGAGGCATATCAAATAACAATGGTATTGCTTCAAACAACCAATTTAACTATTCAAGAAGAGTTACTCAATTGGGTATGAACGGACGTTACGTTTATGCTAGAATTGAAATCAACTTCTAGTTTAAGTATATTTTTTTAAAAGGGGGCAACCAATGGTTGCCCCCTTTTTTTGCCCATAAGGGAAGGGTTTAAATGAATAAAAGCCTGTAATATTTGTTATCTTTAATTATACCAAAAGGGTATTTTAAAATAACAGCATATGCAAAATAATAGTCGCCGAAAATTTATACAATCTGCAGCAGTCCTTACAACTGGATTTATGGCTAATGGTATTACTGGTAAAGCATTTTACGTGAATGAATTTACAAGTAAAAGGCCACCCTTGGCTAACAGGCATTTTACAAGTGCTGCTGTGAATAAATTTATAGACACGCTTAAGCCTCAAATTAAGGACCAAGAATTAGCGTGGCTATTTGAAAACTGTTATCCTAATACTTTAGACACTACGGTTGAATACGAAATGTTGAATAATAAGCCTGATACCTACGTTATTACTGGAGATATTGACGCAATGTGGTTAAGAGACAGTACGGCACAAATTACTCCATACCTTCCTTTTGCTAAAACCGACGAGCCACTTGCTTTACTAGTTGAAGGGGTAATTAATAGGCAAGTACATTCAATATTATTAGACCCTTATGCAAACGCTTTTTATAAGGACGTAAACAAGGAAAGCGAGTGGAAGAGTGACTTAACAGTAATGAAGCCAGGTATTCACGAGCGTAAATGGGAAATTGACTCCCTTTGTTATCCCATTAAACTTAGCCATGAATTTTGGAAAACAACCAATAGGACTGCCGTATTTGACAACGATTGGTTAAAAGCGGTTGGCCTAATGCTAAAGACGTTTAAAGAACAACAAAGAAAAGAAGGTAATGGCCCTTACAACTTTCAAAGAAATACTTTTTGGGCAACAGATGGCGTGCCGCTAAGTGGCTATGGTTATCCTGTGAAGCCGGTGGGTTTAATTTGTTCTGTATTCCGACCAAGTGACGACGCTACTATATTTCCTTTCTTAATTCCTTCTAATTGCTTTGCAGTAGTTTCATTACGACAAGCGGCTGAGATACTTACTAGCGTTTATAAAAATAATAGCTTAGCAAGCGAATGTATTGCATTGGCCAATGAAGTGGATGCTGCAATAAAAAAATATGGTATAATAAACCATGCCACTTTTGGAAAAATATATGCTTTTGAAGTAAATGGTTTCGGTAGTTTTAATTTAATGGATGACGCGAATGTACCAAGCTTATTATCCTTACCTTATTTAAAATACGTTTCTGCTGAAGACGAAGTTTACAAAAATACCAGACGCTTTGTATTAAGCGATGCTAATCCGTTTTTCTTCAAAGGTACTGCCGGAGAAGGTATTGGCGGTCCGCATGCAGGAATTGATATGATTTGGCCATTGAGTATTATAATGCGCGGCTTAACAACGAATTCAAAAACAGAAATCGCGCATTGCTTGAAACTATTAAAGCATTCACATGCTGGAACAGGTTTTATGCATGAAGCGTTCCACAAAAATGATGCAAGTAATTTTACTAGAAAATGGTTTGCATGGGCAAATACTTTGTTTGGAGAATTAATACAACATGTGTCTATTCAACATCCTGAATTATTAAAAAATAATTACTAAAGTTAATAGGCGTTTTAAAAAAATAGTATGGCAAGAGTTTCATTAAAAGATATTGCGAAGGAAGCCGGTGTTTCGGTAACAACCGTGTCATTAATTATTAATAATAAATCCCAGAATGGCAGGATTAGTCCTGCAGTGGTTGCAAGGGTAAATAAAATTATTAAGGAAAAAAATTTCCGACCTAACACCATTGCCAGAAGTTTACGAACTGGTAAGAGTACCACTATTGGCTTAATTGTAGAGGACATAAGCAATCATTTTTTTGCCACTATTTCAAAAACAATAGAACTTGTAGCCAATGATAATGGCTACAAGGTTATTTATGCTAGTACCGACAATGATAACCAAAAGGCTCGTGAACTTGTTGAAATGATGCAGTTGCAGCAAGTAGAAGGGATTATAATCACCCCTACAATTGGTTTAAAATCAGACATAGAGGAGTTGATTAAACAGGAAAGGCCGGTAGTATTATTTGATCGCTATTTTCCAGGTTTGTCGGTAAGCTATGTGGTGCTAGATAATTTTAAAGGCGCCTACGACATGACTAGTCACCTAATTAAAAAGGGGTATAAAAATATTGCCTTCATTACTATTGCAAGTGAAATGAACCAGCTTCAACAAAGGTTAAATGGTTATGAGCAAGCATTGAACGACCACCACCTAGCTAATAGTGCTAGTTTGGTTTTAGAATTTAGCTATGATATAAGCCGGGAAGAAAAGCTTAAGGCGATCAATAAATTTTTACAAAAAAATAAAAAAGTAGACGCCTTGTTTTTCAGCACCAACTATTTGGGTATTATTGGTGTTGAATATATGACAAATCATAAACTAACTATGCCTAAGGACTATGGCTTTGTTAGTTTTGATGACCATGAATTATTTAAATTCCTAAAGCCTGCCATAACAGTTGTTGCACAACCCATTGAATTATTAGCAACTGAAGCTATTAATGCATTACTTACGCTCATAAAAAAGAAAAATGTAGGCGTTATACAAAAGAAGCTGCCTCCTAAATTAATAGTTAGGGCTTCTGAATAGTTGCGGAACAAGATTAAATACCTTGACTAAAATATTTCTTAAAAAACAACAGTTGATAGTCTACGCTATTTTCCCAATAAGCTTTATTATGAGCACCGGGGCGTTCAATATAATCGTGGTCTATTTTTAAGTCCATAAATTTTTTGTGTAAGTTCCTGTTTACTGTTATAAAAAAATCGTCGACGCCGCAATCCACTATTAACGCAATTTTTTTATTTTCTAAATTATCAATTAAGTTTATTGCCACATTACTATCCCAAATAGTTGCATTGTTTGCATACTCTCCCAGGGCTTTTTTAATATCCCAGTTATTAGGGAAAGGCCTAAAATCAACGCCTCCAGACATACTGCCGGCAGCTCCAAATTGTTCACTATGTTTAATGGACAAAAATAATCCTCCATGTCCACCCATGCTTAATCCAGTGATAGCTCTTCCGGTTCTATTTTTTATGGTCGGGTAATTTCCGTCTATATAGGGAAGTAATTCTTTTATCATATAGGATTCATACCTGATGGACGAATCTATTGGGCTATCAAAGTACCAGCTGCCATATCCACCGTCGGGGCAAACTATAATCATTCCTAAAGCGTCTGCTTGTTGGATTAATTTTGGCGAGATACCAAGCCAACTACTATAGTTGCCGCTATATCCATGAAGCAGGTAAACCACAGGGAAATTTTGACCCTCCTTGCTTGCAGTTGTGGGTGTAATTACAATGCATTTGGTAATTTTCTTTAAAGCCTGACTTTGGATTGAAATGGTGTCCACTTTTGCAGCATGGCTGCTAATAGAAAATGTAAGCAATCCAATAAATAATAATCTTTTCATATGTAAATGTAATTTAAATAAAATACTAGATAATGTTGCAAGTATAAATATTGACTTTTAATGTTATAGCTTTGTAGCAAGAATTAAACTATGCATATTATTTTATTCGATGGTGTTTGTAATTTTTGTAATGCAACAGTAAATACAATCATTAAGTACGATACC
>JBEDKT010000061.1:0-11908 GCA_041172025.1 Bacteroidota bacterium | reverse complement strand
CCAAATCGTAATATTTAAGGTCAATATCTAAATAAGGTAGTATTAACTTGTCCTTTATAAACTTCCATATTATTCTCGTCATTTCATCACCATCCAATTCTACAACAGGATTGGCTACTTTAATTTTTTGTCCCATAGCATATAAATTTTGTATGCAAATGTACAAAATGTAGCATTAAATAGTATAGAAAATTAGGCTAACTAACAAGTGCTTAGTAGTTCACTATAAGCACTGGGATTTCCACCTTATGCCTAACCGACTCAATGGTTTCACCAAAAATATAGTCTTTCCAACCATGGTGTTTATGCGCTCCCATTACTAACAGTTGGGTATCTGCCTCTTTTACAATGCGCACAATTTCTTCAACCCTATTCTTAAACCCTAATACAGTAGTTGCTTTATAGCCTTTCTCCATTAATGCCTTAGCATAAGCTTCTAAACGTTCCTTGTCCATTCTAGATTCTTCGTCGTCACTTGCTTCTTGAAAATAACGCGCAGTGACACTCTCTACAATATGAATAATTAAAAACTCGGTAGCTGGTGTAGCTTGACCTACTGCTGTTTTGATTAATTTAGCATCTGCTGCAGAAAAATCAACAGCAATGGCAATTCTTTTCAATGGCAAGGTTTGCTCCCAATCTAATTCAACAGGGATCCCGTGTAAATCGGCTCTATCTTTGTACAAGCGAACTAGCAAAAGAGGATAAACAATAATATACACAAGTAGCCCTACAAAGAAAGTAATCACAATCATTAAAACGGCCTTCAAAATAAATAAGGCATCCCCTGATAAAAAATTTATAGCAAAATCAAGTACTAAATTGCCGTTTAAATAAACAAGGATACTTGCAATAATCCACGACAATAATTTAATCCATTTTCCAATGGCAAACTCCCCCATTGTTTTTTTATCACTTACAAAATGTATTAATGGAATTACTGCAAAACCTAATTGTAAGCTCAGGATTACTTGGCTAAAAATAAGCAATTCGTCTACACGGCCTTCCCCCATAATACCAATTACAAAAACCGCAGGTATGATTGCAACAAGCCTTGTTAGTAGCCTACGGATCCAAGGATTGAGTCTTAAATTTAAATACCCTTCCATAACAATTTGACCCGATAAAGTACCTGTAACAGTTGAACTTTGTCCTGCCGCAATTAAGGCCACCGCAAATAATATGGGTGCAAGTTTAGATCCTAATAAGGGTGCAAGCAAAGAATGTGCTTCTTCAATTTTTGCGACCGACTGGTTCCCTGTATTGTGAAAAGCAGTTGCAGCTAAAATTAAAATGGCGGCATTCACAAAAAAAGCTGCATTTAAAGCAATGGTGCTATCAATAAAATTATAAAATATAGATTTCCTTATTCCTTTACTACTTCTTTCTATTTTCCTGGTTTGAACTAACGCAGAATGTAAATATAAATTATGGGGCATGACTGTTGCACCTATCATACCTACTGCAATATATAAAGCGGCGGGAGAAAGTGCAGAAGGAACTAATCCTTTAACAGCTTCCCCTAAATCAGGTTTGGCAATAATCATCTCGAATAAAAAGCTACAGCCTATGGTGACTACTAAAACAAAAATAAAAGCTTCCATCTTCCGAATACCATAGCGTTGAAGTAACATGAATAGAAAAGTATCTAGCACTGTAATAATGGTGCCATACATAAGTGGCAAACCTGTTAAAAGTTTTATACCAATAGCCATCCCGAGCACTTCGGCTAAATCAGTGGCAGCAATAGCCAATTCGGCAAGCACATATAAACAAAAATTTACCCCACGTGGGTAGGTTTCCCTATTTACTTGCGCTAAGTCCAACCTACGCACAATACCTAAACGAGCACTTAAACTTTGTAGTAGAATGGCCATTATATTACTTAAAAGTAATATCCAAATAAGCTGGTAACCAAATGCAGCGCCCCCTTGAATATCGGTCGCCCAGTTGCCTGGATCCATATAGCCAACACTCACTAAATACGCGGGCCCGATAAAAGCAAAAAGCCTTCTAATGCCCGTCTTATTATGGATAGGCACTGACTCGTGTAAGGTATCTAATGATTTATCGGACATAGTTGTGTAAATTTAACCATAAACCTTTTGTGAAACTCATTATGTTGAACTAATTTAGTCAAAACTTAGCTAATGCGCAAAATATGCGTTTTTATAGCACTACTGAGTGCAATGGCTTGTTCTGAAAAAACAACCGACCTTTCTGGGAACACACCCTTAAAAATTAATGACTTTAATAAAGCATTCAAAACAGTTGCCTTACCTGTTAATTTAACCGATAGTAATTTATCACGCTATACCGACTCTACTGAAATTGGGCGAAAAGCACTTGTGCAATTTGTACCTGATTCAATAGTGGAAGAAATTGTTTCCATCAAGGAAAATAATACCATCATTTATCCGGTACTCAAAATTGAAAAAGAAGAAGAATATTATTTATTATTAAACGTACATCAAAAAAATAAACAAGCACTTGCTGTATTAGTTTTTAGTAAAAAAAATAAATACTTGGCATTCAAATTACTCACGGAATTTGATATCGAACACAAAGGCTCGCAATTATATGGAAAGAATTTATCCATAAATAAAGAACCTTCCTTTTTAGTCGAAGAAAGGAAATTAGGAACTGACAACGCATTAACCTACGAGAAAAAAGGATGGGCATATACAGACAATGCAATGCGCTTAATTTATTTTGATTCAAATAATAAACCCGAGAGTAAAACTGTGCTTAATCCTATTGATACCCTAGGTATGAATAACCCGCTGAGTGGAGATTATGCAAGGGACGCGAAAAATTTTATTTCATTACGAGACTATAATAATACTAATAAATACCAGTTTTTTTTACATTTTGAAAAGAAAGAAGGGACCTGTGTTGGAGAGCTAAAAGGGTTACTTACGTTTGACAAAAATCAGGCAACTTATAATGAAAAAGGCGACCCCTGTATTATCCATTTCACTATAAATGGCAATGTGATAAAGATAAAAGAAGACGGAAATTGTGGGAATCACCGAAATATGACCTGCTATTTTAATGACGCTTATGATAAGAAAAGAAAGGCTAAAAAGAAGAAATAATCCACATTCCTCGATAGCCAAGGCTTGTTATCCACACTCTAATGTGTATTTTTTACATAATAGTCAAAATAATATTATCTTGCACCATATAATTAAAGACCTATCACATGAGTTTTAGAAACTATCAAGTTCCTTACCCTATTAATGAACAGTTTAAGAAAAAGGCGGCCTATTTCTCTATGGAGTTCGCAATCCATCAGCCTTTAAAAATTTATAGCGGAGGGCTAGGATTCTTAGCCGGTTCTCATTTAAGAAGTGCTTTTGAATTAAATCAAAATATGATTGGCGTAGGTATCCTTTGGAAATATGGTTATTACGACCAAGCAAGGAACCAAGACCAAACTTTACAAGTAACCTTTATGGAAAAGATGTATTCTTTCCTTGAGGACACTGGCATTAAATACCAAATACTTATTCATGACCATCCAGTATGGGTGAAGGCCTATTACTTAGCACCGAATACATTTTGTAGTGCTCCTTTATTTTTATTAAGTACCGATTTGCCAGAAAACGATTATGTATCACAAACAATTACGCATCGTTTATATGACGCCAATGTAGCCACTAAAGTTGCTCAGTTTATTTTATTAGGTGTTGGTGGTGCAAAACTAATTGATGAAATAAATTTTGATCCTGAGGTATACCATTTAAACGAAGCACACGGATTTTCTTCCGCGTTCTATTTATTGAATAAGTTTAAATCATTAGACGAAGTAAGAAAACGTTTAGTGTTTACTACACATACACCAGAAGAAGCCGGTAATGAAAAACATGACATTTACCTATGTCATAAAATGGGCTACTTCTGTGGACTAAGCCTTGACGAAGTAAGGAAGTTAACAGGTAATCACGACGACCAATTTAACCATTCATTAGCTGCTTTGCGTTTTGCTAGAAAAGCAAATGGTGTTTCCCAATTGCATGGACATGTAAGTAGAGAAATGTGGGAAAAGCACGAAGGAATTTGTCCAATTATACATATCACAAACGCGCAAAACTGGCGCTACTGGGCTGATAAGCAATTGTACCGATTTGCTGAAGCTAACGACGATGCTGGTTTTGACGATAGAAAAATGTATTTAAAAAAGCGTGCATTTGAAATCGTAGCCGACCAAACAGGTAAAGTATTCGATCCAAATGTATTAACTATTGTTTGGGCAAGACGTTTTGCTGGATATAAAAGAGCCGATTTCTTGTCATGGGATATTGAGCGTTTTGAAAAATTATTGTCGAACATGAAATATCCTGTTCAATTAATTTTTGCTGGTAAGCCCTACCCTGTGGACTACCCTGCAATTTCTCAGTTTAATAACTTGGTACACTTAAGTAAAAAATACGAAAATGTAGCGGTGTTAATTGGATACGAATTGTCGCTTAGTAAAAGAATGAAGCAAGCTTCAGATGTTTGGTTAAACAACCCTCGTGTGCCAAGAGAAGCTTCAGGAACAAGTGGTATGACTGCTGCAATGAATGGTGCCGTAAACTTTTCTACCGATGATGGTTGGATTCCGGAATTCATTAATCACGGAAATAATGGTTTTGTAGTGCCAAAAGCGGATTATGATAGAATGAGCACTCAAGAACAAGACGACTATGATTTAGATGAATTATACAAAATATTAGAAGAACAAATTGTTCCGATGTATTATGAAGACCGAAATACTTGGCGAGAAATTACTCAGAATGGAATGAAAGACGTTCGTTTCCAATTTGACAGTAACCGTATGGCCGAAGAATACTATGAAAAAATGTATAAAATCTAATTAATACTCCCCCTTAATATGAATCCCTTCGAGCAATCGAGGGGATTTTTTTGTAGCCACTAATCAACTTTTCCTTCCTACTTTTGTTGTACTATTATGAATAAAATTGTTATTGCTATAACCGGAGCAAGTGGGGCCATTTACGCAAAATGCCTACTAGACAGCCTAGTGAACATGAAGGACCAATATGAGGCAGTGGGTGTTGTAATGAGCGATAATGCTAAAATTGTTTGGGAAACCGAACTAGGTAATAAGGAATATACCAACTACCCTTTTACTTTTTATAATAAAAACGATTTTAACGCGCCTTTTGCTTCTGGTTCAGCCCAGTATAATGTCATGATTGTTGTTCCTTGTAGTATGGGCACTTTGGGCCGTATTGCAAGTGGTGTAAGTGATGACCTAACAACCCGTGCAGCGGATGTGATTTTAAAAGAACGCAGAAAATTGATACTAGTAGCAAGGGAAACACCTTATAACTTAATTCATATCAAAAATATGGAGACAGTAACTTTAGCGGGTGGAATTATTTGTCCTGCTACCCCAAGTTTTTATAGCAACCCTAAAACAATTGAAGAGGTAGCTTATACCGTAGTGCATCGCATTATTGACTTAGCAGGACTAAAAAGCCCCAGTTTTCGCTGGGGCTCGTAAAATATTTCAACTATAATTTAAATTATTCCTTTGGAGCTTCTTTGGAAGTTCCTTTGGTTGCATCTTTAGGTTCCTTTGGTGCTTTAGGTGCTTTTTCTTTCTTCTGTAAAGTAAAAACTAATTTATTGTTTTCTTTATCTAAGTCACCTATTAAAGTATCGCCCGCATTCACCGTATGGTTTAAAATTTCTTCTGCCAATGGATCCTCAATGTGTTTTTGAATGGCTCTATGTAATGGTCTAGCGCCAAATTGTACATCATATCCTTTATCTGCAATGAATTCTTTTGCCGCTTCTGTTAATATCAAGTTCAATCCTAAATTCACCAAACGTGCTAATACGTTCTTCATTATAATATCTATAATCAAATAAATATTCTCCTTTGTTAAAGAATTGAATACTACCACATCGTCAATTCTATTTAAGAACTCTGGAGAGAAAGTACGCTTCAATGCTTTTTCAATAACTGAACGGTTATTTTCATCTGTTTGTTGCACCCTTGTCGCTGTTGCAAAACCTACTCCATCACCAAATTCTTTTAATTGACGTGCGCCAATATTAGAAGTCATAATGATTAAAGTATTTTTAAAATCAACTTTGCGACCTAAGCCATCTGTTAAAATACCATCGTCTAATACTTGTAATAAAATATTATAAATATCTGGATGTGCTTTTTCGATCTCGTCTAATAGTATTACACAGTAAGGCTTACGGCGTACTTTTTCAGTTAACTGCCCGCCTTCCTCATAACCTACATAACCTGGAGGTGCACCAATTAAACGGCTTACTGAAAATTTCTCCATGTATTCACTCATGTCAATTCTGATTAATGATTCTTCAGAATCAAACATATTTCTTGCAAGTGCACGTGCTAATTCAGTTTTACCCACACCCGTTGGACCTAAGAAAATAAAAGTACCAATTGGTTTTTTAGGATCCTTTAATCCTACTCTGTTACGTTGAATAGCTTTTACTACTTTGCTAATTGCATCGTCCTGGCCAATCACCATACCCCTCATGTCATCCGCCATTTTCCTTAGCTTGGTAGTTTCTGCTTCCACCATACGTTTTACAGGTATGCCCGTCATCATGTTAATGACCTCCGCAATATGTTCTTCATTTATTGGGAAACGCTTATTCTTACTTTCTTCTTCCCAATCAGTTTTCGCTTTTTCTAAGGCTTCTCCTAATTTCTTTTCCGTATCTCTTAAGCTTGCAGCTTCTTCAAAGCGCTGGCTTTTTACCACTTTATTTTTTTCGGTCTTAACCTCTTCTATTTGCTTTTCTAATTCTACAATATCCAAAGGCACATTAATATTTTTTAAATGCACTCTTGCACCTACTTCGTCCATCACATCAATTGCTTTGTCTGGCAATAAACGGTCGGTCATATAACGATCACTCAATTTTACGCAGGCAGTGATTGCATCATCATCGTACACTACATTATGGTAATCCTCGTATTTGGATTTGATATTATTCAATATAGTAATGGTATCCTCTACACTTGGTGGCTCGATAATTACTTTTTGGAAACGTCTGTCTAATGCACCGTCTTTTTCAATATGTTGTCTGTACTCGTCTAATGTTGAAGCACCAATACATTGTAATTCACCTCTTGCTAAAGCAGGCTTCACAATATTGGATGCATCCAATGAACCACTAGCACCACCTGCACCTACAATAGTATGGATTTCATCAATGAACAAAATCACATCTCTGTTTTTTTCCAATTCATTCATGATGGCCTTCATGCGTTCTTCAAACTGTCCTCTGTATTTTGTACCTGCAACAAGTGCAGCTAAATCCAACGAAATAACACGTTTATCAAACAATACCCTACTCACTTTACGTTGTACAATTCTTAAAGCTAAGCCTTCCACAATGGCAGTTTTACCCACACCAGGCTCGCCAATTAAAATAGGGTTATTCTTTTTACGACGACTTAATATTTGACTGACTCTTTCAATTTCAGCATCACGGCCTACAATTGGGTCCAATGCATCCATCTCGGCCATCTTAGTAATATCACGACCAAAATTATCTAGTACCGGTGTTTTTGATTTGCTTGCAGCCGTAGGCTTTGCTTTAGCACCGCTACCAAAACCACCTGCTCCACGTTTTTCTTCATCAAAATCGTCTTCGCCTTCTTCCCCTTCATTTGAAAATTCAGCGCTAGACGACCTTCTTGGCTCTGATGAAGCCGAAGGTCCAGAACCTACCATGCCTAATTCATTTCTGAATAAATCGTAGTCAACATCAAACTGATTCAAAATTTGAGTAGCTATGTTTTCTTTATTCTTTAAAATACTTAATAGTAAATGTTCTGTTTCCACCATTGGACTTTTTAAAGCCTTGGCTTCCAATACGGTAACACGAATTACTTTCTCCGCTTGCTTGGTTAAAGGCAAACTGTTAATATTAGCCACGTTTTTGCCCGACTTGTCCTTAACGGCTAATTCTATCTCTTTCCTTAACTCGCCTAAATTCACATTAAGCTGCCTTAATACCTTGATAGCAGTATTTTCCTGATCCCTTATTAAGCCTAGCATTAAATGCTCGGCACCAATAAAGTCATTCCCTAACCTTAATGCTTCCTCACGGCTGTAAGAAATGATTTCCTTTACTTGTGTAGAAAAATTATTATCCATATAAATTAATTGGAGCTGTTACAAGAATAACGAATATTTTTGTCCTAAAGTATGTCGGTAATTAGTATGTTTATAACCTTATTTATATGAGCCAGATTCAATACCAAACAGCACCAAAGGAAAAATTTACAGTAGTCACCTTGCTTAATACAAGCCTTAGTTCAAATCTCGTGCCAGAATTGAACGAATTAACCAATACAATAGGCGCAACGCCGCCAAAAAACCTGGTTTTAAACTTTAAGCATGTAACTAACTGGGAACTGCCTATTATTGAACAATTGGCCGATGCACAACAAAGGTTTTATGACAATAATACCTCTTTTGTCATTTGTTGCCTGTCAGATAGCCTACAGGACTTATTAGACAAGACCGAATTTGCTTCTTTATTAAATATGACACCCACCGAGTCGGAAGCCTGGGATATTATCCAAATGGAAGAAATTGAAAGAGAATTGTTAGACAGTGATGATATGGAATTTTCTACCCAAGAATAGGCCTTAATAACTATACACTTTAACAAGAATAGGCCTTAAATAAGCGTATAATTAGTTATTTTCGCCAACCATGATTACCCCACAAACCATACAACAAATTACCAGCCGAATTGACATCATTGATGTTGTTGGTGAATTTGTGAAGTTGAAGAAGCGTGGGACAAACTATTTGGGTAACTGCCCCTTCCATAACGAGAAATCGCCTTCGTTTACGGTTTCTCCTGCTAAAGAAATTTACAAATGTTTTGGTTGCGGAAAAAGTGGCAATAGCATCACTTTTTTAATGGAGCATGAGAAGTATAGCTATGTGGAAGCTTTACGATGGTTAGCTGCGAGGTACCATATTGAAGTAGAAGAAACAGAAGCTAGTCCAGCACAAAAAATAGCACAACAGGTATCAGACAGTTTATATGCAATTAATAGTTTTGCAATGGATTTTTTCACCAAGCAATACTGGGAAACAGAAGCAGGTGAAACAATTGCTCAAAGCTATATGCAACATCGAGGTTTTTTAAGGCCCATTATTGAGAAATTTAAAATTGGATACAACCCATCCGACAGGGATAGTTTAGCGAAAGCTTTAATAAAAAACCAATTCAATCCTGAATTATTTGCAAGGACTGGTTTGGTGGTTGAAAGAAACGGAGAATGGCAGGACAACTATAGGGATAGAATTATTTTCCCAATTCATAATACTACAGGAAAAATAATTGGTTTTGGTGCGCGTCAAATTGCTAAGAACGACAAGTCGCCAAAGTATATCAATACACCGGAGAATGAAATTTATAGTAAGAGCAAGATTTTATATGGCTCCTATTTTGCACGCACTTCCATTAATAGTAATGACGAATGTCTACTGGTTGAAGGATACACCGACGTAGTTAGCTTACATCAAGCGGGTATTGAAAATGTTGTAGCAAGTGGTGGTACTAGTTTAACAATGGACCAGCTAAGGCTCATTAAAAAATACACACATAACCTTACAATCATTTACGATGGTGACGCAGCTGGTATAAAAGCAGCACTGCGTGGGTTGGACATGGCTTTGGAAGAAGGCTTAAATGTGCAGTTGGTTTTAATTCCTGACAAAGAGGATCCGGATAGTTATGTAAACAAAGTGGGTCCAGAAGCATTCAATGCATTTGTACAGGCAAATAAAAAAGATTTTATATTATTCCAGTTAGACGTTCAATTGAAGGAAGTGGACGGGGACATGAATAAAAAGAATAGTTTAGTAAATCAAATTGCAGAAACTTTAAGTAAGATAAATAAGGCGGAAGATTTTACTAAACTGCAAGACTATGTAAGAAAGTGTTCAGGGCTATTGCGCATTGATGAAACAGGGTTAACGCAATTGGTTAATAAATTCAAGCGTGATAAAATAGTTAAGGAAGAAAAGAAAATGTCTTACGACGAGGCTGCAATATTAATGCCTAGCTTTTCTCCTGAACCAATTGAGGAGTCAAATAACCTAGATTTATTAGTTGACAAGGACCTTTTGCACGAAAAGAACTTAGTACGCACTATTATAGAATTAGGAACCGAACTCACCCCTAGTGGCAAACTAGTTGCTAATTTTATATTGGAAGAAATGGAAGCCTTCCCTTTGGAACATCCCGAAATGATTCATGTAATGGATGCTTATAAAAAATGGTTATTCGAAGGCAAGATGCCTAATTCAAAAACACTGCAATACCATGAGGACCCCCGTGTACAAAAATGGGTAGTAGAATTGTTCGCGCCAGAGCATGAAGTAAGCCTCCGTTGGAATGACAAATTAGGCATTGTTAAAAAAGACGAACCAAGAGACTATATGCATGAAGTGGAAGTAAGCCTAATGTACTTCAAATTGAGAAAAGTTAAAAAGATGATTGAGCTAAATCAAAGGGATTTAGAAATCGCACCCGAAAAAGAACAGATGCAATTACTGCAAATACATAAACACTTAAAGGACGTAGAAAAAGAATTAACCAAGGATATTGGTACCGTCATATATAAATAGCATTAAAAAAAGGCTTTGTATTGCTACAAAGCCTTTTTTAGTATTTAGCTAACCATTTACTAAACTTTTTTTAATTACTTCTCAGAAGGATTTTGTTTTCCTGCTAATAGTTTCTCTAATGTGGCTTCTAGCCTCTTTTGTTTTGTTTCTTCCTTCTTAGCACCTTGAATCCAACTTAAGTATTCCTTTTGGTTGGTAATTGAAAGTGAGGTGAAAAATTCTCTTGCTTCCTCGTCGGCAGCGAATAACTTGTCTAATTCTATAGGAAGTGCAATTAACCTTTTTTCAAAATCATCTACCTTAATATCTGACATTTTAATTTCAGCAAAGGCACGATTACGGTTGGGTATTTGATCGAATTTCTTAAAACGCATCGCAGTCCAAACATGGTCTAAAGTTACTTGACGTACTGCCTCGTATTCATTTTTTGATAATATTTCCCAGCTTGCATCCCTGTTTAAGTCAGAAACTATCTTAGAAGTAGTTTTAGGGTAAGCAATCCATAACTTACATTCTGGATGAAATGCCGAAAAAATTTCCTTTAGGATATTGTTTAACTGCAATTGATTAATTGCGAAAATAAGGGCGAAATCAATTTTTCTAGTTTTTAATAAGGGCGTTAAGTTCTTATTATAATTAAGCTTTGCAAATTGTTTCTCAACTGAGGAAGGCAACCCTTGAATCAGTAAATTCTTTTCTTCTTTCAACTGCAGCTTCTCCAAAATATTCTGATTACCTGACATACTATAAAGATTTAAGGGAGGGCGAAGTTACAAAATTCTATGCGCATAGCCCTAGAAATTTTACTAAAAATTCATAAAATATTGATAAAGAACTATTTAGCCTACTTTTTTTTATGCTTATTCTTAAACATCGGCACTTTGTTTTCAGTGCCTTTAAACAACCTGCTAATGTTCTTTTGATGCGTAACTATGACCATAAAGGCAACAACAATCGCAAAAAGGCGATAAGTAGTCTCTTTTTCTTTGAATATAAATAGGATTAACACCATAAACGCTACACCTGCTAACATGGAGCTAAGTGATACGAAACGAGTCGATAACAGTGTAATAATAAACACAACTAAACAAATTAGGGCAACTGCAGGCTGAATGGCTAATGCCATGCCTAATAAGGTTGCCACCCCTTTACCACCCCTGAAATTAGCCCAGATAGGGAAAATATGACCAAGTACAGCAGTCATACCTAATATGATCATGAAATTTGTACGCGCTAATTCGTCTGTT
>JBEDKT010000060.1:0-2533 GCA_041172025.1 Bacteroidota bacterium | reverse complement strand
TTATTAAGCTTTGACTAAATTCAACTAGTAGTTAAAGTTGTGCGCAGGGCAAGTGCGTTATATAAACTAAAAAGGCCCATGAATGTTTCCATTCATGGGCCTTAAGCAGCAAAAAGGATTTTTGCTATTTTACTGGAATAAATTGTTCCAAGTGTTTTTTCGACTGTTCAGTACGAGGTAGGGTAATTTTTAAAATGCCATCCTCATACTTCGCATCAATTTTATCTTTTTTTATTTCATCAGGCAATGATAAGCTTCTTGTAAAGGACTCATAACTGAATTCTTTACGGGTGTAATTGTCATCTTCAACTTTTTCTTCGTGTTCCTTTTCACTGCTAATGGTAAGTAGGTTTTCATCTACCTTAATTTTAAAGTCGTTTCGTTTAAGGCCAGGCGCCGCCAAGGAAACAACAAATTGATCTTTTTCTTCTTTGATATTCACGGAAGGAATATTCATTGTTTTAAACCATATTCCATTGTCAAACCATTCGTCCCAAGGTTTGAATAAGTCGTTGAATATGGTGGGGGTTTTTCTTTCTTTTGATACGGATTGCGTGTCCATGATAAATTATTTTAATTATTAATAATAATTCGAAGGTAGTATTTGGTTATACCTGCTTCAAGGACCGCCGTCATTAGCTTTATTGTTTTTAATCAAGGGCAACCTATGCCTTTTATTTAATTTTCATTCTCCAACCCACATATAACATCCTTCCCGAAATGGGACCCCAAACCATTGAGGCATCAAAATATGGGCTAAATGGAGCTGCAGCTGCTACAATTGGGTTTTGTTGCATAAAATTGGAAATATTTTCTACCCCTGTATAAAAATCAATGGGCCATTTTTTACCTATTGTTTTTGTAACCTGCGCATTCATTAAAATATAACTTGGCGAAGCAGTTGGTAGTTGGTAGACTAAGGGATTTTGTTTAGTGCTTGTAATACGTTTGCTTCCGTTATAGGTTAAGGTGTAATTAAATTTCCAACTGTTTTCGGTTGCATAGTCAAAGCTAATAAATGCCCTATTTCTTGAAATAAAAGGACGTTCTATTAATTTGCCATTAAAATCTTGCATTACATTAAAGTAACGGTAAGCTATTCTAATATCAAATTTTTGAACGGGTTCAAAATTCAATTCGGCCTGAAAACTATTAGAAAAGGATTTACCTTTTAAATTGTAAAAACTAACCGCACGCGGGTCTTCCAAGTCCACTACTACTTGATTTTCAAAATCGTTTCTAAAAAAATCTATTCCTAATGAAGCGTTATTATAAAATAACCTGAATTTTTGATCAATACTAATACCCTTATTCCATGCAATCTCGGGGCTTAGGCCATAAGCTTTTGTTGCGGTATTGGTAATAATGTTTACCTCCCTTGCACTTACAAAAACACTATTGTTTTCTGCAAAAATATTAGCAGTCCTTTGTCCTCGACCAGCACTTACCCTAATGGTAGTACCTTTTATGGGTTCGTAGCGCATGTTTAAACGAGGTGTAAGAAATGCCCCGTAAAGGTTATTATTATCCCCCCTTAGGCCCGCAACTAAACTAAATTTTTCATTAGGGGTGTAAGTGTATTCAAAAAACGCACCAGGTACAATTTCTTTTCTAGTATAATTTATAGATTTAAAATCTTCATTGTATTTGTCATATTGTACGCTTATCCCTGTTCTGAATTTATTAATAGTAGAGTTAATAATTGATTGATAAATTAAGTTGCCGTATACTGTTTGTTGTTTTGCATTGTAATTTGTTAATCCGAAATAGGAATTTTGCGCATGGTCAATTGCATTAAACTGCAAACCAATACTTTTGAATTGTTGTTGGGGGAATACATAACCCAACTTGCCAAAGAATTCATAACGTTCGGTTTTAATCCCAATTCCATATTGCTGATTTGTATTTTTATGCAGGGCTGGGTTAAATGCTACTTCGCCGCCTGTTTTGTCATCAGTTAAAACCTTAAAACCAAACTGAGCCATCACGCCTTTACTATTGTCAAATTTATACCTATTCACTAGGCTAAACTGGTTCCCGGTTGGAATATCCCTAAACCCATCGCTATTCATGTCTAGCTTTGTATTATTAATAAAGTTGTCGTGTAATAATAAACCCGTGGACCATTTGGCATTTATTTTATGCGCTACATTTAAGTTTAAATCCGTTTTACCAAAGTCGTTAACATACACATTGGCTAATATTTTTTCAGCAGTTTCAGGTTTTTTAAGTTCCACATTTATTTGACCTGCAATACTTTCAAAACCATTTGCAACCGAACCCACCCCTTTGGTAAGTTGAATACTTTCAATCCATGGGCCAGCTATGGAATTAAGTCCAAGTGGCGTTGCAAGCCCCCTTGGGCCAGGCAAATTTTCAACAGTAAGCTGGGTATAGTTACCACTAATACCAAGTAATTGAATTTGCTTTGAACCAGTCACTGCATCATTGTACGATACATCAACCGATGGGTTTGTTTCAAAACTTTCACTTAGGTTGCAACATGCGGCTTTTAATAATTCACCGCCCGTCA
>JBEDKT010000059.1:0-6676 GCA_041172025.1 Bacteroidota bacterium | reverse complement strand
ATATTGAACAGTGCCGAAGTATAGTAATCCAAAAAATAAATGACACAATCAAAAATGCAGAGGCAAATGGGTTCGCGCAAGCTTTGCTATTAGGGGTGAAAACAAATATCAATAAAGAACTATTAACGGCATACAACCAACTAGGTATTATTCATATTATTGCTATAAGTGGTATGCACTTAGAGATTATTTTTAAAAACCTAACACGTATAACTAAATGGCTCCCCAGAAAAAAATATTTTTTGCGCCTAGAACTAATTATAGTGCTATTGGGCGTTTGGACCTACGCGCTAATGGCATTTGCTAGCCCCTCAATAGTCCGAGCAAGTATTTTTTTTAGTATTTATTTTATTGGGAAATATTTTAACCAATCTGTCTTTGTGTTAAATTTTATTGCAGCTGGCGTATTAACTATATTATTGTTTGACATAAAACACCTACACCATATTGGCTTACAGTTATCTTATGCAGCTGTTATCGGGATTCGCCTTTTTTACCCAATTTTTAATAAAATGTTGCCTATGGAAAATCCACTGCTAGCATTTCTTTGGAGCAATTTTTCAGTTACCCTTTCTGCACAGCTCACTACCTTTCCCCTACTTGCTTATCAGTTTCATAAAGTGTCTACCATGGTGCTGTTAAGTAATTTTGTGATGGTACCCTTAAGCAATTTGTTACTATACGGCTTGGCCTTTTTACTATTAGTGCCTAATTGGTATGGCCTAGCTGGCTATTTAGGGTGGCTAGTTGAAAAGTACTTGTTGTTTATAAATTGGACCATCCACTACGCTTATACTAACTCATTTGCTAAAATGGCCCTTGTGGCGTTTTCAAAATACATGGTGCTAGTGTATTACTTGTGCCTGTTTTCACTGTACTTGTGGCTATTTTATAAAAAAGTAAAATACCTACAATACGCTATCTGGTTATTGAGTGTATTATTCATTATAAAGTTATTCAGCAAAAGCTGATTATTGTGGAAAATCTGGCCAAATCAGCAAATTAGAAGGGCTTACCTTTGACTATGGAAAAGAAAATAAAATCAGCCTTGATTTCCGTTTTTTATAAAGACGGACTTGAGCCCCTAGCAAAAACATTACAAGCCCTTAATATCACCATTTATTCTACTGGTGGTACGCAAAAATTTTTAGAGGACTTAGGCATTCCATGTGTTGGCGTTGAAACAGTAACGGGTTACCCTTCTATTTTAGGAGGCCGTGTTAAAACATTACACCCTTCTGTTTTTGGCGGTATATTAGGTAGAAGATACGAGGAACAGGATTTGAAAGAAATGGCGCAATATAATATTCCTGAATTGGATTTAGTAATTGTTGATTTATACCCTTTTGAAGAAACCTTACGTAATACCACAGAGGAGAAAGCGATTATAGAGAAAATTGATATTGGCGGGCCTTCAATGATAAGGGCTGCAGCAAAAAATTTCCGCGACCTAGTAGTACTTTCTGCAAAAGACGACTATTCTAAATTGAATCAGCTACTACTTGACCAAAGCGGCACTACCACACTCGATCAACGAAAAGCATTTGCAGCAAAGGCGTTCGAGGTGGTGATGCATTACGATATTGCAATTAATAACTATTTTAATCCTGCAACTGGTAAAGTTTTACGTTACGGCGAAAACCCACACCAAGTAGCTACTTATTATGGCAATTTAGAAAATTGGTTTACTCAATTAAATGGAAAAGAATTATCCTATAATAACTTAGTAGACGTTGATGCTGCAATTGCATTAATTGCCGAATTGCCTTCAATTAGTTTTGCAATTATCAAGCACACAAACGTATGTGGAGTTGCACAAAGAAACACGGTGTTTGAAAGTTGGCAAGCAGCTTTAGCAGGAGATCCTGAAAGTGCTTTTGGTGGAGTGCTAGTAACCAATGGAAAAGTAGATGTAGCAACCGCAGAGGCGATACAAGAAATATTTTTTGAAGTATTAATTGCCCCCGCTTTTGACGCAGACGCCTTAACAATATTAACAAGCAAAAAGAATAGGATTTTATTAGAAAGCAAGCCTGGAGTGACTTTTAATGCAACGCAACAGAAATCAATTTTAAATGGCATATTGGAACAAGGACTAGATACTGGTAATTATACAAATTGGGATGAAGTTGGAGGAAGAACTTGTACTGCTTCAGAAAAAGAAGATTTATTATTCGGAAATATTATTTGCAAACATTTAAAGAGCAATGCAATTGCCCTAATTAAAAACAAACAACTTGTTGGAAAGGGATGCGGACAAACAAGCAGAGTGGATGCACTAAGACACGCTATAGAAAAAGCGAAACAATTCAAATTTGAATTAAAGGGTGCAACCCTAGCTTCTGATGCATTTTTCCCATTTGATGATTGCGTAAAAATAGCTCACGAAGCAGGTATTGAAGCTTATATCCAACCAGGCGGATCGGTTAGGGATAAAGACAGTATCGCTTATTGTGTTGAACATAAATTAGCAATGGTAATGACTCAACTAAGACATTTCAAACACTAATTTCTAACCTATATAAATGTCGAGTCAAAAAAAAGCATATGGTGCTCTTGCAATAACAAGTATTGTTTGGGGAACTACTTGGGTTGCAAGTAAAATGGGAATTAACCATATGCCTGCTTTTGAATTGGCTAGCATTCGTCAGTTTTTAGGTGGGAGTATTTATGTTGCCTTTTTTTTAATAAAAGGGGAAGGGCTTCCAACTTGGAAACAATTTCTATGGTTAGTGCCTATGGCACTGTTAATGTTTGTTTCGTCAAATGGCATCGCGACCTACGGGCTGCAGTTTATCACAAGTGGCTTAGCTGCACTCATTGCGGCACTTTATCCCATATCCGTAGTTCTAATTGAACGCTATTATTATAAAGCAATAAAAATTACCCCTCAAACTGCCGTAGGATTATTTTTAGGCATACTAGGTATTGGCTTTATATTTTACAAGGATAGTTTGCAAGTGCATGGCAGTAACTACCTATTAGGTGTAGCACTTTCCTTATTTGCAATGATCACTTGGAGTGTAGGTTCAATTATCATAGCAAGAACCAAAACAACTATCAATGCCTATTATTCAATAGGTTGGCAAATGTTAATTAGCGCAGCTATAATGACTGTTTTTACTTTATTTACAGGAAACTATATTCCATTAAATGAAATTCCTGCTGTATCCTGGGGAGTTATTATATATATGGTTATTGGCGGTTCTGTATTTGCATTCATTTCGTTCATATACAGTATGAAGCATTTGCATCCAGCTATTGCATCACTCTATGCATATATTAACCCTATCGTGGCAATTTGGGTGGGGTCGCTGTTATTAAAAGAATCCATGTCAATAAATAGTATAGTAGGGACTATTGTAACACTAGTAGGTGTTTACTTAGTAAACCGTAGCCTGAAAAAACAAAAAGACCCTGTCGAAGCCATAGCAGATGCTGATGGTATGTAGTGCCTATTTTTTATGCGACTCCTTCCAAAGTTCATTAAAGGTTTTTTTAGGGAATACAATTGGTGCTCTTTGATTACTCCAGCCCTTTAGCATTTTGTTGACTACCCAATTTTTTATGGGTGCCGTTCCTTGATTCATTAAACGCCTATTCAAAGAAGCTTGTTTCCAAATTTTCCAAGCAAATTTTTCGGAAAAATTACTTTCTCCTGCAACTACAGAAGCTCTCCTGTTCTCTAATAAAAGTTCATGAAGGTTGATACTTACCGGGCAAACTTCGGTACAGTTACCACACAAGCTTGATGCAAAACTTAAATGGCTGAAATCATGCATACCCCTTAAATGCGGCGTAATAACGCTTCCTATAGGACCACTATAAGTTGTCTCGTACGCGTGGCCTCCAATATTCTTGTATACGGGACATGCATTTAAACAAGCTCCGCAACGAATACAATATAAAGCTTCTCTACTTTTAGCATCTGCCAATAGTTCGGTACGTCCATTATCAAGCAATATCACATACATTTCTTCGGGACCATCGGACTCGCCCTTTTGTTTCGGACCAGTAATAATACTATTATAAACAGTTACTTGTTGCCCAGTCCCAAAAGTGGATAGCAAAGGCCAAAACAAACCAAGATCATTAATTGATGGGAGTACTTTTTCAAGTCCCACAATCACTATATGTGTTTTAGGCCAAGCAGCGGAAAGCCTAGCATTACCTTCGTTTTCGGTTAATGCAATCCCACCAATGTCAGACAAAATAAAGTTTGCACCTGTAACACCTATTTCTGCTTGTACATATTTCTCTCGTAAATTTTTTCTTGCAACTAATGTTAATTGCTCTGGCGTTAAATTAATGTCTGTTCCTAAATGTTCGGCAAATAATTTTGCAACATCTTCCTTGCTTTTATGCATCGCAGGTGTTACAATATGGTAGGGCGCTTCCCCGTCCATTTGCTGAATATATTCACCCAAGTCGGTTTCGACACTTTCAACGCCAATTGATTCAAGGTAGGTATTAAGATGAATTTCTTCCGTCACCATGCTCTTACTCTTTACAATAGTTTTGCATTTTTTTTCAGCACATATTTCACCAATAAAATTTAATGCTTGTTCGCTATCTTCTGCCCAAATAACTTTTGCACCTCTTTTTGTAATTTGTTCCTCAAATTGTGTCAAGTACAAATCAAGGTGTTCAATGGCCTCCCATTTTCTATTTTTTGATAACTGCCTTACCCTATTTAAATCAGTAAACTGCGCTTTCCCTTTTGGCACAACCGCATTATACTTTCCTATATTGAAATTAATTTTTCTACGGTGATCAAGGTCTGATGCTTTATCACTGGTTTTTGACAAAAAAGATTCGGCGTAAATACTAGACATCGTTAATTGCTATTTTTATTTTTTCTTCAAATGCTCCGCAGTTGCATCTAAGGTATTATAAAACTCCTCCCCATATTTTCTAATAATAGATTCCTTTAAAAATTGATATGCTGGTACTTTCAATTTAACACCCAAGGAACATGCAGCTTGACATAAGTCCTCTCTTGGCTCATAATTCATGTATTCAACATCAGGGTCAGCTTTGCTCTTGGTAATTTTGATGGGAAATAAATGACAACTAATTGGTTTTTTCCAAGGAATTTTTCCATCATTATAAGCTTGCTCAAATGCACATTTTATAATTCCTTTTTCGTCCCTAAAACCATAAGCACAAATTTGACCATTTAAAGTAGGTGTCACCCATCCAAATTCTCGGTCATATAAAAACTGTCCAACCTGCTTAACTTCCTTAATCCCTTCTTTAGTCATATAAGGCTCAACAACATCATAATATTGCTTGATATAATCCTTTTCCTTATTTTCTAGCGGCGCCCCAGCGTCCCCGTCCTCACAACAGCCACCTTTGCACTTAGTTAGGTCACACACAAATTGCTCTTCTACCACTTGGTCGCTTACTAGTACAGAATCAATAATAATCATAGTAAAATTTATACGGTAAAGATATAATTATTTCCAACGAAACGAATTTACTAATTGTGTCAAGTCCTTATAAATGAAATCATTTAAAGGGGCCAAGGAATCCTCGTTAGGTGTTGTATTAAAATATAATGCACCTCGGAAAAAATGCCTAGCCGAATCGGAGAGGAAGAACTGATAACTTGTTGCAACGTCCCCCCCAATATGGAAAAAAACCCCGTGAACGCCATTGACAGTAGTAAACACCGAATCGGTTATAAAGCTGGCTTTATTGTTATGATTGTTTACAAAAGTATATGCATCACGCACCAATGTATCGAATTGTTGTGGCTGTACTTTTCTATAGCTAACATAAATAGTCGCGTTTTGACCAGGAAAATTAATATTTAGCCAAGCATCCCCTTTTTTAGAGACCCCAAAATAGTTGACTTCTTTATTTATTTGAGCGTAGGTTGGATATTCAAATGTGTAGGGATACCCTGGTTCATTAAATAGCTGGTAGCTTTTTGGAGGCAAGTCAATTACTGCGTAACCCTTTGACTTTGGCGTATAAGGTTCGTTACATGCCGTTATCATGGCAACACTAACGACAATAAATGCAAAAAAAAATTTATACATTTTCAGTGCTTTGTAAGGGCTGCGGTGTAATAATCAATTGAATTTTATGAATTCTATTTTTCTGAATCTCCATGACTGTAAAACTAAACTGTTTATATTTCACCACTTGTTGCAAGGCAGGGAATTCGCCAACCAATTCTAAGAATAAGCCCGCAATAGTGTCACTCTCTCCTTTTACACCATCAAAGAAATTAGAAGGTAAGTCGATATAGTTACACAAATCGATGATTGCTGTTTTGCCTTCTACAATATAATGAAACTCATCTATTTTTTTTATCATTGACTCTTCATCATCAAACTCGTCTTTAATATCCCCTACTATTTCTTCTAAAATATCCTCTAAAGTGATAATCCCACTTGTGCCACCAAATTCGTCCACTACCACTGCAAAGTGTATTCGTTTTAATTGAAATTCTTTTAATAAATCCTCAATCATTTTTTGTTCATGCACGAAAAAAGTTGGCCTTATAATAGGCTTCCAATTATAGCTAGCATCTTCGTGTATATGTGGTAATATATCCTTAGTATGTATTATACCAACAACGGTATCAAGATCCTCTTTATACACAGGGAACCTGCTATAATTGTGTTCTTTAATATGTTCTAATAATTCACCAAAGCTAACT
>JBEDKT010000058.1:0-14197 GCA_041172025.1 Bacteroidota bacterium | reverse complement strand
AAGGCGAAAGGGGTTGCACAAATGGCTTGGACTTCTTATGCGCAGTTATTAGTGACCATTATTGTGGGTACGGTTGCGCTATTTTGGAATGCACCATTTTTCCCCTGGCTAAAATGGGCTAGTCCTTTTATAGCTGTAGTAGCAATAATTGTATTTTTTTATGATAGGCAATGGAAGGGCTTGCTGGGGGTTTTAAATAAACTTCAAATACCCACTCAATCTAAAATCACCCTATTGGCGTTGTCTTTTTTAAGGTATGGTGTATTTACTTTTCAATACGCTTGGGTTGCGAAAATGTTAGGTATGGAAATTCCATTTTGGGTGTTGGGATCCTCCATTGCAGTTTTGTTTCTATTTCTTTCCATTTTACCTACTATTAGCATCACGGAATTAGTAGTAAGGGGGCAGCTTTTATTGCTAATAGTAGCACCCTGGTACCCAAATGAACTAATGATTATAGTACTTTCTTCTCTGATATGGGTTGTTAATTTTCTTATCCCTGCAATAATAGGCGCTTGCTTATTATTGGGTTTCCGATTAAAGCAATAATTTTGTACTACTGAATTAGTAAATCAATTATGTATATCCTTTATATTATTTTAAATTTTTTGAGTTGGCTAAATCCAATCCCTGCACGCCCTGCAAATAATGGAGTTTGCAATCAAATAAACAATTCTTTTTTATCAGGAGAAAAGTTAAAATATAATATTTACTATAATGTAATTGGTTTGTATGTTAATGCGGGCAGTGCCGAACTCACCACACAAGCTTCCAACTGGAACGGATCAGATGCTTTTATTTTTACGGCTACAGGAAGGTCGAATAGCAAGTATGATTGGATATTCAAAGTGAGGGATAAATATGAAAGCATTGTAGATGCTAGAAGTTTACTGCCTTATCAATTTACAAGACAAATAAATGAAGGTGGATTTCATCAATCTGAATCTATACAATTTAATCAGAAAGGGAAAACAGCCACGACTTCCGATATAACATACAAGACAGCCGATTGTACGCACGATGTAATTAGTGCCATATTTGCGGCAAGAAATATTAATTATGCTTTCTGTCAAATGAATGATAAAATATTTCTTAATTTCTTTTTAGACAAAGAGTTATATCCTTCGTATTTTAAATTTTTAGGAAGAGACGTAATTACTACAAGGTTCGGGAAATTTAAGGTGATCAAAATCGCACCCTTATTAGTTAAAGGCACCGTATTTGACGGGGGCGAAAAAATGACAATATGGGTAACCGACGACGAAAACCATATCCCAGTTCGTATAGAAACGCCTATTATTGTGGGTAGTATAAAAATGGATATGGTAGGGTATCAAAACCTAAAGCATCCATTAACCTCACTAATTGAACTAGTGGACACAAAATAATGCATTAGCGTTGCGCCAAAATTATTTATAAAATTGCTTCTAATTTAAAAGTGTTGGCTGCGCGAATTCCTTTTTCGGTCAATTGTACTTTACAACATTCGTGCACAGGGTCGTGTTCAAAAAATAAAGTAAAATTATTTTTCAAGGCATCATTCAAGAATAATTCTTTTTCATCCAAAGTAAGAAGTGGTTGCATGTCATATCCCATCACATAGGGAATTGGAATATGGCCAACACTTGGTAATAAGTCGGCCATATAAACGATGGTTTCCTTTCCGGTATGAATTTTAGGAAGTAGCATGCCTTGTGTATGCCCATTTACAACATAGCAGCTTATGGATGGGCTAAAATAAATTTCTTGTAAACTTGTATCACTCTTGTAAGCGGGGATAGAAATGAGCTTTAATTTGCCTGTTTCCTTTAGTGGCATAATATTCTCCTTCAAGAAGGAAGCACGTTCACGTTTATTAGGGTTTAGTGCTAAGTCCCATTGAGTTTCACTTACCCAATAAGTGGCATTAGGAAATGCGGGTACTAATTGGTCATTTATTTTATTAATTGCACCTCCTACATGGTCAAAGTGTAGGTGGGTGAGTAGTACGTCTGTAATCTCCTCCGTTTTTATCTTATAGGTTGCAAGGGCGTCGGCTAAATTTACAGTATCATGTGGCTGGTAATGCTTGAAGAATTTTTCGTCTTGCTTATTGCCCATTCCGGTATCAATAATAATTTTTCTATCCCCTTCAATGACCAACAAACACCTAAGTGCCCAAGTGCATAAATTAGCTTCGTCGGCAGGATTTAATTTATTCCAGATAGATTTTGGTACAACGCCAAACATAGCGCCACCATCTAATTTAAATTTTCCCGTTTCAATACTATATAATTGCATTTTCTTTATGCTTAGAAGTGTGGTAAAGTAAAATAAACCCAGTTATAAAAAACAGACACAAAGCTAGGACTGAATTTCTTTGGGAGCCTGTGACTTCGTTAATCACGCCAAAGCTAAACATGCCTATCACAATTGCAATTTTTTCTGTGACATCGTAGAAACTAAAAAAGCTGGTAGTGTCATGTGTTTCAGGCATTAGTTTTGCGTAGGTACTTCGGCTTACCGATTGAATTCCTCCCATTACAAAACCTACAAGAATAGCAAGGGTGTAAAATTGAACAACCCCATTTCTTGGTATAAAATAACCGACTACACAAGCACCTATCCAAATGAATACAGCTACCATGAGGGTATTTAAGTTGCCCCATTTGGTTGCTAATTTAGCCATGTAAAATGCCCCAGGTATGGCTACAATTTGAATAATTAATATGGCAATAATTAAATTCGTTGTAGGAATATTTAATTCGCTTTTCCCATATAAAGTAGCAGCTAACATAATAGTTTGAACGCCCATATTATAAAAGAAGAAAGCGGAAAGGAACTTTTTTAACACGGGTAAATGCTTTAGTTGCAGCCAAACCTTATGTAGTTCCTTATAACCAGCGCTAAGCAGGCCTTCCTTTTTTTCAGGATTTTCAATACCCACCCCGCCTGGTAACTTCAAAATAAACCATTGTCCAAAACCAAACCACCAAAGTCCTGCCAATAAAAAAGAAACTTGAGAGGCTTTGCCAACAGTGATTCCAAATAGTTCAGGTTTTAAAACAAACACAAAACAAATTACTTGTAATATTACCGATCCGGTATAGCCCATTACAAATCCCTTTGCGCTAACCCTGTCCCTGTCTTCGGGTGCAGCTATTTCGGGAAGGTAGGAATTGTAAAATACAAGGCTACCCCAAAAACCTACGCAAGCAATTATTACAGAAGCCAGTCCTAAATAAATATGGTCAGCATCAAAAAAATATAAGGACATACATGCTAAACTTCCTAGCGTGCAAAAGAATTGCAGGAACTGTTTTTTATTTCCTTTATAGTCGGCGATGGATGAAAGTAGGGGTGACATAAATGCCACAATAACAAAAGCAATAGCTAATGCGTAATTGTATAAAGCGGTATTCACGAATTCGAATGGCCCAATTTGAACTTTATCAATTAAGGTTTTTTCATTACCATCACTTGTCACTGCTTCGTAAAAAGCTGGGAAAATGGTGGACGTAATCACTAGGCTATAAACACTATTTGCCCAATCGTACATGGTCCAACTATGAATTACTTTTTTTGAGGCTGTATGCATAAGTACAGGGGGTTTGTATTCTTAAAAATACAATTAATTATGCATGTCTCCTATATGTACTTAGTATAAAGTAGGGCCATAATGGTTAGGCCAAGTACAATTCTGTACCAGCCAAACAAGGCAAAACCCCTTTTTTGAACAAATTGAATAAAGAATTTTACAGAAATCAAAGCCACAATAAATGCCACAATAGCGCCTATGAATAATGTCAACAAATTGTCGTTAGAAAAAACTTCAGGGTGGTGCTGGTATACATCTAGGGTGCTTTTAGCTGAAGCGGCTAGCATTGTCGGTACCGCTAAGAAAAAGGAAAATTCTGCAGCTGTTTTTTTTGTCAATTTTTGACTCATTCCCCCAATAATTGTTGCTGCACTTCGGCTAAGCCCTGGGAAAATAATAGATAATACTTGAAAGCATCCAACTGCAAATGACTGTTTGTAGGTTAATTCTTCGGTTTCCACAGCAGGCTTATTAAATAACTTATCAATGAATAGTAATAGCACTCCACCAGCTACCATAACAATGGCAATAATCCATAAATTATTCAGGGCAGCATCAATATGTTTTTTTAATAAGGCGCCAAAAATTAGTGCAGGGATTACGGCAACAATTAGTTTAAGATAAAAGCTATAGTGTTTAAAATTAAAGAATCTTTTATAGTAAATAACTACAATAGAACCTATAGCAGCTAATTGTATCACTATTTCAAATAAATCAACAAATGGGGTGTCGGCAATGCCTAGGAAGGGATTGGCAAATTTCATGTGTGCTGTACTTGATATAGGTAGGAATTCAGTAACGCCTTCAATAATTGCTATAATAACCGCTTGGATTAAGTTCATCTTAATGAAAATTTTATATTAAAAAAGCGATGAAATTCATCGCTTTAATGAGGTGTAGGGATATTAGTGTTTTTTAAAAATCGCAAATACTTCAACACAAAAACCAGCGATAATTAAAATAGGTGCTAGGGTAATTCTTCTAAAGGAATACACTTCGTCTGCATTAAATACATTTGGGTCAGGACTCTTGCCACCTGCCATTAAAAGCATGCCAACAAGTATTAATGCTGCACCTACAAGCATCCAGGTGTAATTGGATTTTCCAAAAAAGTCAAGGGATTTTTTATTATTTTTCTGAGCCATATACTGCGATTTTATAATTTAAATATAAGGATAGAATTAGTACAATTCGTCAAGTTTCATTTTTAAATATTTCAATACACTACGGTATGTACTAAATACGGATATACCTACTCCTATTAAAATAAGTCCTCCAAATAGTAAGATGGTGTTACCAATACTTTGAATGGAACCAAGTTGAGGGAATTGCATGGTGGTCCATTGTATTAATCCCACTAGTAAGCATATTGAAATGAGTGCACTAATTAATCCATTTATTAAAGCCCTTACCATTAAAGGTTTTGAGATAAAATTTCTTGTAGCACCCACCATCTGCATGGTCTTGATTAAAAAACGATTACTGAACATAGCCAAGCGAATGGTATTATCAATACTAATTATTACAATTAGGCATAGGATAACAGACAAAACCAAAAATATAAACCCAAGTTTTGTAGCTCTCTCATTTAAGTTAGTTACCAAACTTTTAGGGTATTGAATATCAGCAACTTCGTTTTTGAATTGTGTTTGAATTGCAGTACTAATATTTGCTAAGCTGTCTGTTGTAACATAGTCGGCTTTTGCAAAAAAATCAACACTCTCGGGCAAAGGGTTAAAGTCCAAAATTTTTGCCCAATCTTCATTATTTTCTTTATTCCAGATAGTCTTGGCCTTGTCCTTATTTACATATTCTACATTTTTGGTATAAGGTTGACTTGCTATAAATTGTTGAATCTTACCAATGCTGTTTTTGTCAGAAGTTCTTAAATAAACGCTAATTCGGATGTCTTCTTTAAAATTGTCCCCAATTGAATGAAGGTTCAAGAAAAGCCAGCCCATAATCCCCATAATAAACAATACAATGGCTACGCCAATGATACTGTAAATGTAGTTTGGTTTACTGCGTTTTAAAGATGCTGTTCCGTTGCCTGTCATACCGTTAAAATTTTAGTTGTATACTCTGCAAATGTAGGGTTTTGAACGCTAATGGCTTACATTTGCACAGGTTGAAATGTGACATTTTTTACCCCGAGAAGCTTGTTTTAGCTTTTCATTAAGGAAATGCACCCTTTCTTCCCCCTTAAATAAAGAAATGATTAACAATGGAGTATCAATTTAGGGCCATCGAGCAAAAATGGCAAGCAATTTGGAAGGAAAGACAATCTTACAAAGTTAGCAACGAAAGTACTAAGCCAAAGTGCTATGTGTTGGATATGTTTCCTTACCCAAGTGGGGCAGGCTTGCATGTAGGTCACCCATTAGGCTATATTGCCTCTGATATTTATAGTAGGTATAAAAGGCTGAAAGGTTTTAATGTGCTTCATCCAATGGGATATGATGCTTTTGGACTTCCTGCAGAGCAATTTGCAATTGAACATGGGGTGCATCCTGCAAAATGTACAAATGATAATATTCAGAATTTTAGAAATCAGTTAGACAATATTGGATTTTGTTATGATTGGGATAGAGAAGTAAGAACCTGTGATGCAAGTTATTACAAATGGACACAATGGATTTTCTTACAATTGTTTAATAGTTATTTTGATAGGGCTTCAAAAAAAGCAGTTGATATAAAACAATTAGTTGCTGTTTTTGAAAAGGAAGGTAATGCACAACATGCTTGTCCTGGGGATAGCAAGTTGCAATTTACTGCTGCCGATTGGAATAGCTATTCGGAAAAAGGCCAACAAACTATTTTAATGCAGTATCGTTTGGCATTCTGTGGAATTGGGGAAGTGAATTGGTGTGAAGCCTTAGGGACAGTATTAGCTAACGACGAAGTCATTAACGGCTTTAGTGAAAGGGGCGGACATCCGGTTGAAAAGAAAAAATTACGCCAATGGTATTTGCGCATTACTGAATACGCGGATCGTTTATTATCGGGTTTAGAAACTATTGAGTTTAGTGATGCGATGAAGGAAATGCAAGGTAACTGGATTGGTAAAAGTTATGGAGCCGAAATTGATTTTGAAGTAAGTAATTATGCGGCAAGCTTAAAGGTGTATACAACTAGGCCAGACACTGTTTTTGGTGTTGATTTTATGGTAGTTGCTCCCGAACACGCGTTAATAGAACAAATTACACCCGACACAAATAAGCAAGCGGTTGCGGAGTATATAACGTATGTTAAAAGTAGAAGTGAAAGAGAGCGTATTGCAGAAAAGAAAATCACAGGTTGTTTTACAGGTGCTTATGTAATTAATCCTTTCAATAAAAAACTAGTACCTATTTGGATTTCAGAATATGTGCTAGCGGGTTATGGAACAGGTGCAATTATGGCAGTGCCTTGCGGAGATGATAGAGATTTTAAATTCGCACAACATTTTAATATTCCTATTACTAACATTATTGGTGATGCGTTTAATGGAGTGGATGCAAATCCTACTAAGGATGCAAAACTAATGAATAGTGATTTTTTAAATGGCATTGTACAAAAAGAAGCTATAGGCATTGTGAATGAAAAATTAGTAGCAATGGGTATTGGGCAGCCTAAAGTAAATTATAGAATGCGAGATGCTGCATTTAGCAGGCAGCGTTATTGGGGAGAACCATTTCCTATTAAATGGATTGGTGGGATTGCGTATCCATTAAAAGAAAGCGAGTTGCCTTTAATATTACCTACAGTTGAAAACTATGGACCAGGCCCTGATGGGGAAGGACCACTAGCTAATATTGCTTCCTGGAAATCAGAAAATTATGAGACCAATACGATGCCAGGTTTTGCGGGCAGTAGTTGGTATTTTATCCGTTATATGGATCCAAAAAATGATGTTGAATTTTGTAGCAGAAAAGCAAGTGATTATTGGGGACAGGTTGACTTATATATTGGTGGTACCGAGCATGCAGTAGGGCATTTGTTGTATAGCCGTATGTGGACAAAAGTATTGTATGATTTAGGCCATATTGGTTTTGATGAGCCGTTTAAAAAATTATTGAATCAAGGAATGATTCAAGGAAGTTCACGATTTGTATATCGTAAAAGGGGTACCCATACTTTTGTGTCAGCGGGTTTAGTGGGTACACAAGAAATAGATCAATTACATGTGGACGTGAATATGGTGGATGGAGTTGAATTAGATACAGCGGCATTTAAAAAATGGAAACCAGATTATGCCAATGCAAGTTTTGAACTAGAAGACGGGAAATATATTTGTGGGGTAGAAGTGGAAAAAATGTCAAAGTCGAAGTTCAATACAGTAAACCCCGACGACTTAGTGAATAAGTATGGTGCCGATACTTTTAGGATGTATGAGATGTTCTTAGGTCCGGTGGAACAAAGCAAGCCTTGGGATACAAAAGGGATTGAAGGGGTGCATCGATTCTTGAAAAAATGCTGGCGTTTATGTTTTGATGAAATCAAGGGAAAAATTTGGGTGGACGAAGCGCCAACTAATGAAGAATTGAAAGTATTGCACAAGGCTATTAAAAAAATTGAGGAAGACACAGAAAGGTATAGTTTCAATACAGCAGTGAGTGCCTTTATGATATGTGTTAATGAATTATATGATTTGGGTTGCCACAAGAAAAGTATTCTTTCTCAGGTACTGGTTTTATTAGCTCCTTATGCACCCCATTTTGCAGAAGAACTATGGCAGGTATTGGAAAATGAAGGGTTGGTAGTGGACGCTGCGTATCCGGTTTTTGAAGCAAAATATATATTGGAAACAGCTAAAGAATATCCGGTAAGTATTAATGGCAAAGTAAGAACCAACATATCTATTGCATTAGACGCTTCGGAAGAGGCAGTAAAAGCAATCGTATTGGAAAACCCATTGGTGCAAAAATGGGTCGAGGATAAACCAATAAAAAAACTCATATTCGTAAAAGGAAAAATGATCAATATTGTTATTTAATTAATGCTTGAAATAAATTCTATGAAAAAACACTTAGCCCTCTTTGTAATTTTTGGAAGCACATTTTTATGCGCAAATGCGCAAATGCCTCAAAGTATGTTGCCTCGTTTTGTTCGATGGGTTGATAATAACCAACTAGTTGTAAATACAAAATTAAATAAAGAAACTGTTGCCAAGGATTATTCATATAATATTACAACGAAGCAATATGGTACTGCGCCAGCAATAACAATTGCTGATAAGTCGGTTGATGTTAAAAATTCAAATGTGTTTTTAAAAGTGAATGGGGTAGAAACACAGTTGACTTTTGATGCAGCTGAAGAGAAAAATCCAACACTTTCGCCTGATGGTAATTTTGTAGCGTATACAAAAAATAATAATTTATACACATTAAGTTTAGCAGATAAAAAAGAAACAGCTATTACCAATGATACCGCTAAAGGCATCTTGAATGGTTATGCAAGTTGGGTTTATTTTGAAGAAATATTTGGCCGTCCTACAAAGTACCGTGCTTTTTGGTGGAGTCCTGACAGCAAGTATATTTCATTTATGCGTTTTGATGAAAACAAGGTACCTATGTTCCCAATTTATAATAGTGAGGGGCAACATGGTTTTGTAGAAGAGACTAGGTATCCTAAAGCAGGTGACGAGAATCCTACAGTTAAAATTGGTTGGACAGTTCCTACAGGAGGCGCAATTACATGGGCTGATTTTAAGGACCAAGACGATCAATATTTTGGCTGGCCTATTTGGAATCCAAATAACAATAGGATGTGGCTTTCATGGATGGATCGTGGTCAAAATAATTTGAAAGTATATGAATTAGACCCGAGCACGGGGGCTAAAAATTTAGTGTATAAGGAATACCAAAAAACTTGGATTGATTTAGAAGATAGAAACGGCGGCAGGATAAATTTTGTTCCTAATAATAAAGGATACATTGCACAGTCTGATGAGAGTGGATGGAATCATTTATATATGTATGATATGGAGGGTAAATTACAATATCCTATAACCACTGGGAAATTTACTGTTTTGGGTATTAGACAAATTGATGAAAAAACTAAGACTATCTATTTTACAGCAAGAGGAATTGAGAACACTGCGAGAATCGATTTATATGCTATTGGATTTGATGGAAAAAATCAAAGAAGATTGACGGTAGGTGAATTTAATAATGCGCAAATTTATATTGCGCCTGATGCAAAACATTTTGTTTCGGTATATAGTAATGTAAACACGCCAACATCAATTGCAGTAGTGGATGTAAAGACTAAAGTACTTGATGTGTTAGGAACAGCAGTGGATTCTAGTTTTAAAGCCGCATCTTATGCAAAAACCGAATTAATTAGAATTAAAAGTGCAGATGGTTTATATGAATTACCTGCATTAGTAACTTGGCCTAAGAATATGGATCCAAATAAAAAGTATCCATTGTTGGTGAGTATTTATGGCGGTCCCAATGCGGGAACTGTTATGGATTCATGGGCAAACCCTAGTGCAAAAGAAAATTGGGCGAAAGAAGGTTTAATTCAAGTAGCATTTGACCACCGAGCTAGTGGACATTTTGGAAAAGAAGGGGTTAATTATATGTACCGCAATTTAGGTTATTGGGAAATGCAAGATTATATGACAATGGCTAAGTGGTTTATTGCAAACGGAAATGCTAATCCTAGTAAAATTGCAATTACAGGATTTAGCTATGGTGGTTATATGAGTTGTTATGCATTAACATATGGCGCAGATGTATTTACACACGCTATGGCTGGGGGAAGTGTAACAACATGGGAGTTGTATGACTCACACTACACCGAACGCTTTATGGACACACCAAACGAAAATCCAGAAGGATATAAGTCGGGAAATGTAATGACGCATATTAAAAATTTTAAAGGAGTCTTACAATTAGTACATGGAACGATGGATGACAATGTACATATGCAAAACTCGGTTCAATTATTAAGTGCATTGCAAGACAATGGTAAAGATGTTGAGTTTATGTTATACCCTGGCGGAAGGCATGGATGGGCTGGTGCAAAAGGAAAACACTTTACTGACTTGAAGAGCAAATTTATCTTTGAACATTTGTTAGACAAGCCTTATACAAGAGCGAAGTAATTTAGATAAATAAATAATTAAATGTCCAACCCGAATTTAGATACTGCTATTAATAATTCCAATCCACAGGATAGAGAATTTGAAAATAGTATTCGGCCTACTGAAATGGATGCCTTTGCTGGGCAACCGCAACTAATTGAAAATATTAGCATTTTTATTAAGGCAGCAAAAATGCGCGGCGAGGCGTTGGATCATATATTGTTTCATGGTCCTCCGGGTTTAGGTAAAACTACGCTTAGCAGGATTGTGGCGAATGAAATGGGTGTACAAATAAAAGAAACCTCGGGGCCGGTAATTGAAAAGCCCAGTGACTTGGCAGGTTTATTAACTAGCCTAGAAGCGAATGATGTTTTATTTATTGATGAAATCCACCGCTTAAGTACCGTGGTTGAGGAATATTTATATTCTGCTATGGAAGACTATAAAATCGATATCATGATTGATAGTGGACCAAATGCAAGGAGTATTCAAATTAATTTAAATCCTTTCACACTAGTTGGCGCTACTACAAGGAGTGGTTTACTTACGGCACCATTGCTTTCAAGGTTTGGAATTAAGTCACGTTTAGAATATTACCCAGCAACTGTAATTGAAAAGATTATAATGAGGAGTGCGGGTATATTAGATGTTCGTATTAATGCAGAAGCTGCTGGTGAAATTTCGAGGAGGAGTAGGGGGACGCCAAGAATTGCGAATGGGTTATTAAGAAGAGTACGTGATTTTGCACAGGTACTGAACGACGGCACAGTAGACATTGGCATTACAAAGCATGCATTAAAGGCTTTAAATGTGGACGAACACGGGTTAGATGAAATGGACAATAGGATATTACTAGCTATTATAGAGAAGTTCAAAGGGGGGCCAGTTGGTATTACCACTATTGCAACAGCAGTAGGGGAAGAGTCGGGTACCATTGAAGAAGTATATGAGCCGTTTTTAATACAAGAGGGGTTCCTGCAAAGAACGCCACGTGGTAGGGAGGTAACACAAAAAGCATATACGCATTTAGGAAAGAAAAGAGAAAGGGGGAGTTTAGACAACCCGGAATTATTCAGATAATTAAAACTATTTCAAACAAAAAGGTCTCGACAAAAAATCGAGACCTTTTTTATAAGTTGGGTTAATTGCCAATTAATGCACGACTAACCTAAAGCCATTGCCGTGTATATTCACAATTTCAATTTGTGTATCTTCTTTTAAATATTTTCTAAGTTTAGCAATGTATACATCCATACTTCTACCATTGAAATACGTGTCGCTGCCCCATATTTTTTTAAGTGCTTTTTCTCTTGTTAATAAATCATTTTTATGCTCAGCAAGCATTTTTAATAGTTCATTTTCCTTTGGAGAAAGTACTTGTGTATGTTCTCCTATTTTTAGTTCACGTAATTTTGGATTGAAATGATATTGCCCTAAATCATATTCTAAATTGTCGCTTATTTTATTATCCTCTTCGTTTCTTTTAATGATTGCTTTTATCTTAAGCATTAATACTTCACTATCAAAAGGCTTTGTGATATAGTCGTCCGCCCCAAGTTTGTAGCCATGGATAATATCTTCTTTTAATGTTTTAGCACTTAAGAAAAACAAAGGTACATCGGGGTCAATGTCGCGGATTTCTTCAGCTAATGTAAATCCGTCTACATGAGGCATCATGACATCTAATAAACAAAGGTCAAATTTTTCACGTTGGAATGCTGCTAAACCTAAACGGCCATCACGTTCTAATGTTACTTCATATTCGTCTAGTTCAATATAGTTCTTTAACACTAGTCCTAGATTACTATCATCTTCACACAATAAAATTTTATACTTTTTCTTGTCTTCCATATTAGTTGCTTTTTGTAAAGGAACGTATTTAACTATTCGAACTGTTAAAAGTGTTTCCAATGTTTTGTTAAAATGTACCTAATTCTTCGTACTTGTACAAAGGTCGCAAATTTCACATTTAATTGGGTCATTTTCGCCAAAGTATTTAGCTAAATACATACTTCTGCAGGGGAAGCCAATTCCCCTTATATAATTAGTAAAATGCCTAATTCTTTCTAAAAATGCCTTTTTCATGAGTGTGTAATGGTCAATATCTAATTTCATAAAAGCGGCTGAGCTTCTATTCCATAGAAATTCCACCACAGGTTGCTGTTCTTTCTGTTCAAAGGTTACTAGTCCATGGAGCGTTAATAAATGTAAATTCTTTATTACAAATGCAGCATCGCGTTGTAATAGCTCCGCTAATAAGTTTTCGTTTATATAATGTGGGCTATCTAAAATACCACCATAAGTGCGTAACAAAGTTTGTAAAACAACACCAGCGATAGCATTATTAGTTGTAAATGCTTCAATAGTTAGGCGATCTGCAACAACTTGCACCATTGAAGGCTTAAAGGAGGCTGCTGAAAATTGCACATGTCCTTCTTGTTGAATCCAGTTTAATGCATTTCTTGCTATCATTTTGTCCCATTGGAAACGCGCACAAAAATTATCAAAGTCAAAAGGGAACTGTTGCTTTTCACCCATTCCTATTGGCAATTGTACATAATCGGCTAAATCCTGAAATACTTTTTTAATGATGTCTATAGGAGGGTATTTTTTTTCTTGAACTACATTCCAGTACTCCCAGTCGTTTTTTTGATATAGTAAAATTGCTTTTTCGGGTGCGCCATCAAGTCCAGCACGTCCTGCTTCTTTATAATATTGTTATAAAATATTAGGCAACTCGAAATTTAACACTAATCGCACTACGCCATTATTAATACCCATTCCAAATGCGTTGGTGCAAACTACAATTGGGGTATCATTTGTCATCCAATTTTTTTGCACTGCCTGCCTGTTTTGTATAGTCATACCTGCGTGGTATTCGCCAACCTTATAACCGTATGCTTTTAACAATGAACTTAACTGTGTAACATTATTGCGTGTATTGCAATAAATAATAACAGCACCTTCTGTTTCATTTAAAATGCCTCTTAAGCTGTGTAATTTCACCGGCACTTGCTGAACAATATATTGCAAATTAGGCCTTAAGAAAGAATCGGTAATTACTTCTGCATTAGGTAAGGACAATTGGTCAACAATATCTTTTTGAACAACAGGTATTGCAGACGCTGTCATTGCAAGGATAGGTATAGTGGGGAATAATTTTTTTAACACCGACACCTTCCTATAGCTTGGTCTAAAATCATATCCCCATTGGGAGATACAGTGTGCTTCATCAATTGCAAATAAGGTAACTGGTAATTGTTTTAAGAAATCCTGAAACTTTTTTTGTGCTAATTTTTCTGGAGAACAATAAATGAATTGAAATTTACCTGCAAGTGCTTCAGTTAATATTTCGTTTTGGGCTTCTTCTGTAATTTGTCCCCCCAATGCAACAGCAGTAATATTTTTTTCTTTTAAATCCTTTACCTGGTCTTGCATTAAAGCAATAAGTGGGCTTATCACTACACAAATACCATTAGTATATAAAGTAGGTATTTGAAAACACAACGATTTGCCTGCGCCAGTAGGTAATAAGGTAAGTACATCCT